>NZ_QKSX01000022.1:0-53148 GCF_003234305.1 Curtobacterium sp. MCLR17_055 | reverse complement strand
CCAGAAATTCCAACCAGGTACGCCCGATTCGACCAGCTACGCCCGATTCCACCCGGCCCGGCCCACGCCCGCACCCCCACACCCACACGCAACACGGCGCCGGACGGAACGCACCCGTGTCCCGTCCGGCGCCGCGGTCTCTCCCCGACCGAACGCCGGACCCGCTGCCTCAGGCCCGACGCACGCGCAGCGTCACGATCTCGAACGGACGCAGGGTCAGCACGACCGGCTCCCCGGCCGACCACGAGCGCTCCAGCGGCCGCTCGAGCAGGTCGACCTGCGACACCGACGCGACGTCGAACCCGAAGGCGACCCCGACGTCCGTCGCCCGGCCCCCGAGCCCCTCGTACAGGCGCACGACGACGTCTCCGGAGCGGTCCTCGGCGAGCTTGACGGCCTCGACGAACACCTGCGGCGACGACACCGTGACGAGCGGCGCGACCTCGGCCGACCCGGGCACGCTCCGCACCGGCAGGTTCAGCCGGTACCCGGAGTCGGCGGCGTCGAGCACCGAGGCCCCGATCCGCAGCACCGTCCGGAACACGTGGTGCCCCTGGTCGGCGTTCGGGTCCGGGAACGTCGGCCCGCGCAGCAGCGACTCCCGCACGAGCGTGGTGATCCCGCCGTCCGGCCGGGTCTCGCGCGTGATGTCGTGGCCGTAGGTCGAGTCGTTCGCCACGGCGACGCCGAACCCGGGCTCCGCGACGTGCACCCAGCGGTGTGCCGAGGTCTCGAAGCGGGCGTGGTCCCACGAGGTGTTCTGGTGCGTCGGCCGGTCGATGTACCCGAACTGGATCTCGCTCGAGGCCGACGACGCGAGCACGTCGATCGGGAACGCGAGCTTCAACAGCTTCTGGTGCTCGTGCCAGTCGACCTCGGTCTCGACGGTCAGCTCCGGTTCGCCCTGCACGGCGGAGTAGCGCGTGGTGAGCGTCGACGATCCGAAGGACCGTTCCACGACGAGCGAAGAGCCGTCGAACGAGACGGACGACGCCGACAGCACCGTGCCGTTGCGCTGGTACGCGCGGTCGATGTCCCAGGCCTCCCACTGGTTCGGGGTGTCACGGAACACCGTGTACTCCGCCGCCGCAGCGCCTGGTGCGATCGCGTCGCGTCCGGTGGCGTGGTCGACGAACGAGACGACGTGGCCTGCAGCGTCGATGGTCGCGGTGACGACGCCGGTGTCGAAGACGAAGCGGTCGCCGCTCCGGACGGGAGGCACGGGTCGCGGCGCGTGGACGACCGAACCTGCCAGGGCGGTCACGTCCCCTGCCGCGACCGGCGAGGCGTTGAAGCGCACGACCGACGCGGCGTCGTCGGCGGTGCCGGCTGCGGCGCCGCTGACGGCTGCGCTCCCGCCTGCGGCGAGCGCCGTCGTCGCGCTCCCGATCAGCCCCTCGAGCACCTCGGCGACCCGGGCGTACTGCTCCTCGGCGTTCTCGTACACCCACGCGATCGAGGACCCGGGCAGGATGTCGTGGAACTGCTGCAGCAGGACGGTGTGCCAGGCGTCCTCGAGTTCGGCGTACGGGTACTCACTGCCGAGCCGGACCGCCGCCGTCGCCGCCCAGAGCTCGGCTTCGCGGAGCAGGTGCTCGGAGCGGCGGTTGCCCTGCTTCGTGCGGATCTGCGACGTGTAGGTGCCGCGGTGGAACTCGAGGTACATCTCCCCCGACCAGACCCCGGGCGTCGGCAGCTCGGCTTCGAGCTGCTCGAACACCTGTGCCGGCGTGCCGAGTGTCACGTGGGGCGACCCGTCGAGGTCGTGCTGGCGGTGTGCGGCGCCGACCATCTCGCGGGTGGGACCGCCACCGCCGTCGCCGAAGCCGTACAGCAGCATCGAGGTGTTCGCGGTGCCGCGTTCCTTGTTGTTCCGTTCGCCGCGGCGCAGGTCGGCGGGCGAGACGTCGGAGTTGTAGGTGTCGGCCGGGGGCAGGTGCGTCAGGACGCGCGAGCCGTCGATGCCCTCCCAGTGGAACGAGGTGTGCGGGATGACGTTCGTCTCGTTCCACGACGGCTTCTGGGTGACGAACCACTTCGACCCGGCGGCGCGGACGATCTGCGGCAGGGCGCCCGAGTAGCCGAACGAGTCGGGGAGCCAGGCCTCGGGGGTGTCGATGCCGAACTCCTCCAGGAAGAAGCGCTTGCCGGCGACGAACTGGCGGGCCAGGGCCTCCCCGCCGGGCAGGTTGGTGTCCGACTCGACCCACATGCCGCCGACCGGGATCCACCGCCCTTCGGAGACGCGCTGCTTGATGCGGGTCCAGATGGACGGGTACTCGTCGCGGATCCAGGCGTACTGCTGCGCGGACGAGCAGGCGAAGGTGAAGTCGGGGTCGCGGTCCATCAGGTCGAGCACGTTCGAGAACGTCCGGGCGCACTTGCGCTTCGTCTCGCGCACGGGCCACAGCCAGGCGGAGTCGATGTGGGCGTGCCCGACGGCGATCGCGCGGTGGGCGGCGGGGCTGGCGGGGACGGCGAGCACGGGCGCCAGGACCTGCCGGGCGTCCGCGGCGGTGCCGGCGACGTCGTCCGGGTCCAGGGCGTCGGCGGCGCGTTCGAGCGCCCGCAGGATGTCGGCGCCGCGGGTGCCGTCGGTGGGGAGCTCGGCCATCAGCCCGCGCAGCACCCAGAGGTCCTGCTGCAGTTCCCACACGGTGTCGTCGCGCTCGACGACCTCGAGGGCCTTCAGGCGGTAGATCGGGTCGTCGCCGGCGGTGGAGCGCGAGCCGAGCGGCGTCGCACCCTGGAACGAGTCGCCGCCGATGTCCGGGTTCGCCCCGGCCTCGATCCAGAGCTCGAAGGACTCCCCCGGGCCGACCTCGAGCGGCACGGTGTCGTTCCGCGGCTCGATCGCCTTGATCGTGGAGCCGTCGGCACGGAACGCGAGTCCCTCGGCCTGGAACCCGGGCTGCCGCTTGGTGAACCCCAGGTCGACGAGGAGCTCGGCGGTGGTCCCCGGCGCGGTGCCGAAGTCCGCCGGCACGGTCCCGGTCACCCGGAACCACGTCGTGCCCCACGGGCGTCCGCCCCAGTGCGACCCCACCGTGAACGGTGTGTACGTCTCACCCACGGCGGCGTCGAACGGCACCGGTTCGCCCGGCACCTCCCACGCCTCGATCGTCACCGGCGCCGAGCGACGGAGGACGGCGGGATCGACGCGGTCGCGCACGAGGCGGGCGATCCGGGCCTCGACGAGCGGTTCGTCCTGGTGCATGTGCTTCCTTTCTGGTTGCAAGACACCGGTGTTCGCGAACGGAACCGCGGTTCGCGGGTGTTCGACGCGCGAACACCGGTGTCTTGCGGGGCGTGGACCGGCGGATCAGCCCTTGATGCCGCCGGCGAGGGCGTTGCCGCCGCCGAGGCCTCGGGACACGATCACGTAGAGGGCGATGACGGGCACGGAGTAGACGATCGAGAACGCGGCGAGCTGGCCGTACGCCACCGCCCCGTTCTGCCCGAAGAAGTTGAAGATGCTCACCGCGGCGGGCACCTTCTCGGGCGAGAGCAGCAGGACGAACGGGACGAAGAAGTTCCCCCACGCCTGGATGAACACGAAGATGAACACGACCGCGATGCCCGGACGCATGAGCGGGATCACGATGCGGGTCAGCGTGGTGAGCATCGAGGCGCCGTCGGTCCACGCCGCCTCTTCCAGCGAGATCGGCACCGAGTCCATGAAGTTCTTCGCCATCCAGATCGCCATCGGCAGCGACGTGGCGGCGAGGAAGAAGATGCAGCCCCACACGTTGTCGATGAGGTTGAGCGACACGAACAGTGCGTAGACGGGCACCATCATCGCGGTGATCGGCAGACCGGTGCCGAACAGGATGCTGTACAGGAACGGCTTGTTGACCCGCATCTTGTACCGGGACAGCGGGTACGCGGCGAGCAGCGCGAACACCACGGTGACGACCGCGGTGCCGCCGGAGAGCAGCAGGCTGTTCGCGAGCGGGATGAACGACAGCTCGGGGGTGAGCACCTTCGCGAAGTTGTCGAGCGTGAACTGCGAGGGCAGCTTCACCGACAGCGAGGCCTGGGTGTCGAACGAGGCGAGCACGAGCCAGAGCAGCGGCACCGCGAAGCACACCGCGATGACGAGCAGCACGACGTTCGACACCCACCGCATGGTGCGGCCGCGCGGGGACGTCATGTGCATCGACCCCGGTGCGGTCACCGAGCGGGTCGTGGTCTGGTCGAGGGACGGGGCTGTCATGGCCATCAGTCCACCTCCGGCTTGAGGGCCCGGATGTAGATGATCGAGAAGACCGCCCCCACCACGAGCAGGATGGTCGCGATCGCGGTCCCGAAGCCGAGCTGCGAGAACTTGAACGCCTCCTGGTACGCCAGGATCGGCAGGGTCGACGAGTTCGTGCCCGGACCGCCGCCGGTCATCACGAAGATCAGCGTGAAGACCGACAGGGTCTGCAGCGTCGTGAGCATGAGGTTCGTCGAGATGCTCCGGCGGATCACCGGGAGCGTGATGTAGACGAGCCGCTGCCAGCCGGTGGCTCCGTCGACCTCGGCGGACTCGGTGATCTCCTCGGGGACCTCCTGCACGGCGGCCGAGTAGACGAGCATCGAGAACGCGGTACCGCGCCAGATGTTCGCCAGGATCACGGCGAGCATCGGGTACGTGTAGAGCCAGTTCGCGCCGGTGATCCCGATCGACGCGAGGAACGTGTTGAGCGTCCCCTCGTCGTTGAAGAACGCGTACGCCGCGAAGGACGCCACGATCTCCGGCAGGACCCACGCGGCGACCACGAAGGTGCCGACGATCGCCCGGACGGCCTTGTTCGCCGAGCGCATCAGCAGGGCCAGTCCGAGGCCGAGCACGTTCTGTCCCACCACGGCCGAGGCCAGCAGGAAGACGACGGTCAGGATGACGGACTTCGGGAAGTCCGGGTCCTGGAACAGCTCGACGTAGTTCTGGAACCCGACGAACTGCTGGTCGGCCGCGCTGGCGCCGGTCAGGGCCGAGTTGGTGAACGACCCGTAGAACGACGAGATGACGGGGCCGAGCAGGAAGATGACGAGGAGGACCAGGGCGGGCAGGAGCGGGACCGCTCGTCCGACGTTCCGCAGTGGTCGCCGCTTGCGCGGCACGGGTGGATCGGTGCGCTTCGGCGCACCGGGCGCCGACAGCGTCGGCGCGAGGGGGGTGCTGGACACGATGGGTGCCTTCCGGGTGCGGAGGGGTTCCGAAGGTGGGGAAGGACGGACGGGAGGCGCGGCGCGGGACCGCCCCGCGCCTCCAGTCCGTCAGTGGGTGACGTCCGTCAACCAGCGGAGACGGTGTTCTCCTTGCCGACCACCTGCGTGACGGCCTTGTCGTAGGCGGCAGCCGCGTCCTTCGGCGACTGCTGACCGGTCATGACCGCTTCCATCGCGACCTGGATCGCGTTGGACACCTGCGAGTAGTCACTCGTCGCCGGGCGGAAGTTGGTGTTCTCCACCAGCCCCGAGAAGAACTTGAACGTCGGGTTCGCCGCCGTGTAGGCCGGGTCGTCCGCGACGTCCTTCCGGACGGCGATCTGGCTGTTCTCGGTGTCGTACTTCAGCGAACCGTCCTTGTCGAGGAAGCTCGTGATGAAGTCGAACGCCGCCTGCGGGTTCTTCGACTTCGCGCCGACCGCCAGGGTCCAGCCGCCGGACATCGAGTTGTAGCCGGGAGCCTGCCCGTTCTGGGTCGGCATGGGCGCCTGGCCCATCACGTCGTTCCACTCGGGCCACGGCGCGGTGCCGGACTTCAGCCACGTGCCGGACTGCCACGAACCGTCCAGGTCGATCGCGAGCTTGCCCTTCGGCAGCCACGTCTGGGCGATGGTCGTGCCGACGTTCGTGTCGAGCGCCTGCTGCGGTGTCGGGCCGAGGCCGCCCTGGTAGACGTCCTTCACGAACTTGAGCGAGTCCTCGAACTGCTTCGAGCCGGTGACCCACTTCTTGTCCTTGTACAGGGTGTTGCCGGAGCCGTCGGCGCCGTACAGGAGCATCTCGAAGCCCTGCATGGTCGAGGCTTCGCCCTGCGCCTTGCCCGAGTAGATGTTGAACGGGATGACGTCGGGCTGCTTCTCCTTGATGGTCTTCGCCGCCGCGAGCACGTCGTCCCACGTCTTCGGCTTCCACGGGACGTCGAGCCCGGCCTTCTTGAAGATGTCCTTGTTGTACCAGAGGGCTCGGGTGTCGGTGCCCATCGGGACGCCGTAGATCTTGCCGTCGTCACCCTGCCCGGCCTGCTTGGCGTTGTCGAAGAACTGGTCCCACTCGTCCCACTTGTCCGTGTACTTGTCGAGTGGCAGCAGGTAGCCCGCCTCGGCATCGGCCTTGACGAGGAACGTGTCCTCGTACATGACGTCCGGGGCGGTGGCCGGCGCCTTGTTCATGAGCGCGAGCTTCGTGTAGTAGTCGTTGCCCTGCGCCTGGATGGGCACGAGGGTGACCTTCTTGCCGGGGTTGTCCTTCTCGTACTGCTTCTTGACGACCTTCATCTGGGCGTCGAGCTGCTGGAAGGCGCCGAACTTCTGGTACGCGATCTTGATCGTGTCGCTCGAGGCGGACCCCGAGCTCGAGCAGCCAGCCAGACCGACTGCGGCCACGGCCACAGCTGCGAGTCCGGCGATGATGCGGGTGCGTTTCATCGGTGCTCCTTTGCACGGGTGATGTCCGCGGGCACCATCGCCCGCGCGCAGGATTAGTCCACCGTATTGACTTAAACCTGTCAAGGAGTTTCTCGGGTGGATCCGGGCGTACCGAGCGGAATCGGGCGTACCGAGCGGGATCGGGCGTACCGGGTCGGAAGTTTCGACCAGGTACGCCCGATTCCGCTTCCCATCGCGTGCGTTCTGGGAAGGAACGTCCGTCAGGAGATCGGGGTCGCGCTCCCCGTCACCGTGATCCCGCCGGCCTCGGGCACGTCCACGAGCAGCAGACTCGGACGCCCGACGTGTCGCCCCTGCCGGATCGTGATGCGGTCGCCCGGCTGCACTGCACCGATCTGCCGCAGGTACGCCCCGGTCGACGCCGCTGCCGATCCCGTTGCAGGGTCCTCGGTGATGCGCCCGGCGGGGAACAGGTTGCGCGCCTCGTACTCCCGGTCGCCGGTGCGGTGCAGCACCGTGACCGTCCCCGCCCAGCCGGCCTCGCGCTTGAGCTCGGCGAGGGGCCCCGGCGCGAACCGGAACTGGTGGAACAGCTCGCCGTCGTGCAGCACGAGCACCGGGTGCCAGTTGCCGGCGAAGGACTCCAGCACCGGGAACCCCGGAGCGATGTCCGCCGCCGAGAGCCCGAGCAGGTCGAACAGCCGCGCCAGCAGGGCCGACTCGATGTCCCGCGTCGCCGGCTCGACGCTCGTCATCGCGACCTGCACCGCTCCGTCCGCACCGACCGTGGCGTCGAGCGCGACCTCGCCGGCCAGGGTCGTGAACACCCGGCGGCCCGGCCCCTCGCGCTCGGCCAGCGCGACGGCCAGGGCGACGGTGGCGTGCCCGCAGAACGGCACCTCGGCGCTCGGCGAGAAGTAGCGGACCCGCGGCCCGGTCGACGTCGCACCCACGACGAATGCGGTCTCGGGGTACCCGACCTGCCGGGCGATCGCGAGCATCCGGTCGTCGGACAGTCCGGCCGCGTCGAGCACGAGCCCGGCGGGGTTGCCACCGCCCGGCTCGGCGGCGAAGGCGGTGTACCGGAGGATCTCCTGCTGCATGCCCCGACGCTACTGCGGTGTCACGACGGGGTGCGCGGGCCGATCACCGACGGGTGGCCCGGACTGCTGCGGCGCCGCGGGTGGCTCCGAGGGCAGCGCGAGGAACACGGCGAGCACGATGTAGCCGGCGGGCACGAAGCAGAGCAGGACCCACCACCCGGAGCGGTTCGTGTCGTGGAGCCGCCGCACCGCGATGGCGATCCAGGGCAGCAACGCCGCGAGCCCGACGACCACGAAGACCCCCAGTGCGATCTGGGCGAAGACCGGCATCGACGTGAGCAGGAACCACCAGACCGGGAACGGGTTGAAGGACTGCATCGCCTGGTCGAGGACGCGCGCTTCCTCCGGGCTCGGCATCGGTGGGGGCGTCGTGAAGAGTCCGATGCCGTACACGATGTTGATCGCAGCGGAGATGATCGCCCACCACAGCGCCCACCACCAGAACTCGGCACGAGCGGCACGACCGCGGAACACGACGTACCCCCGCCAGAACCGCGAGAACGAGGCGGGGAAGGTGGCCTGGTGCCAGGGGACCCCGACCGGTGGCTGCTGCGTCTGGTGCACCGAACCTGCTTACCGGGGCGACCTGGGCACTCCTGAGCACTCCTCGGCAGGCCCGGCGTACTGCGGCGCCCGGGTGGGGGTAACCCCCGACCGATTCCGGGTGCGCACGTGATGTTTCAGCGTCGCCTCCGTCGTGAGACTGGATCCATGAGCACCGACACGCGCCCCACCACCGCCCGCCGCACCCTCCGGATCGCCCTCGCCTCCACCGCCGCGGTGTCCGCCCTGCTGCTGACCGCCGGCTGCAGCGCGATCCAGGACATCGTGCCGAACAAGACCCCGCAGAAGCACTTCGACGCGTACTCCGACGCTCCGCGCTCCGGGGAGTCCGAGGACCTGGCCTTCTTCATGCCGAAGTGGGTGCCGGAGGACGCGAAGGACATCGACGTCCGCCTCCACGTCTCGCAGCCCGGGTACGTCATCGGGTTCGCGTCGAAGGACGGCGTCGACGTGGACGACTGCACCCCGCTCGACGAGTCGTACGGCGGCACGGCGATGACCGCGGACTTCCTGCCCGAGGAACTCCCGACCAAGGGCCTGGTCACCTGCGGCGACGGTCGCGCGGTCACCGAGATCGACGGCCGCTGGTACGGCTGGACCACGAAGGACGCCATCCCGGGTCAGGACGACACCCAGACCATGCACGGCACCGAGCACTGACCGCAGCCACCCACCGGCCTGGAGGCGCGTGGCGGCCCCGCCCCGCGCCTCCCGTCCGTCGCGCGGTCGCGCCCACCGCGCATGGGTGAGCAGAAGACGTCGGGTCCGCACCGCGAACCCGACGTCTTCTGCACACTCATCGCCCCGACGGGGGGCGTGGGGACTACTCCGCAGCCACAGTCCGACGTCGGCGACGCACGATCAGCACACCCGCACCCGCCGCGAGCAACAGGAACGCCACCAACGCACCGGCACCGAGCCCCGCAGCACCCGTGAACGCGAGCTGCCCATCCACGGTGATCGTGATCGGGGTCCACCCGATCAGACTCCCGTCCGCAGCCGTCACCGCCAGACGGTGCGCACCAGCCACCGTGTCCGCCGGGATCGTCACCCGAACCGTCCCGTCAGCAGCCACCACAGCCGTACCGATCACGGTCGGCTCCGAGAACAACCACACGTTCACGACGTCACCGGCAGACGCGGTGCCGACCGTCACCGTGATCGTCTCCCCCGCACGAGCGGTCGCCGGAGCCGACACCCCACCACGGTTCCCCTCCGTCAACAACGACTCCGACGGCGCCACCGGAACGACCGGGGCAGCCGAGGGACCCGGGGTCGGGACCGCGGTGGGCGTCCCACCCGGGGTCGGCGTCGGCGTCGTGCCGCCGTCGCCCGGGGTCGGGGTCGGGGTCGGCGCCGGCGTGGGCTCCGTGCCCGGGTCGGTGTCGCCGCCCTCGCACGGGTACGTCCCCGCGCGGAGCGAGAACCCGTCCGTGTCGTTGTCGTCCGCGTAGAAGGTCGCACGCTCCCCGTCGGTGCAGACGCCCGAGATCGCGAAGCCCTCGTTGGCGAGCGTGCGGTCGGCGGCCGACGGCGCCTCGTACAGCGTCGAGGCGGCGAAGGCCCCGTCGGTCACCTCGTACAGCGCGGTCCGACCCGAGCACACCTCGTCGCAGACCACCCAGAGCGCGTCGAGCGTCGGGTCGAACTGCACGTCGGCGACGACGGCGAGCGAGGTCGCGATGGTGGCGACCCGCGCCGAGGACCCGTCGTCCATCAGGGCGTAGGCGTACACACTCGCGGTGCCCTCGACCCCGACGAAGAACAGCCCCTCGCCGTGTCCGGCGTAGCTCGACGGTGCGTAGGCGGCGCCGGTGCGCTCGTCGGCGAAGCCGTGCGCGGTGAGCCAGGTGTCCGGGATCCAGGTGACGCCCTCGAGCCCGGCGTTCGCGCCGAGCCCGGGGAAGTCCGCGGCGAGGTTCCACTCGTCCGTGGCCCGCAGGGTGGCCTCGGAGCCGTCGGTCGTGGTGTAGCGCAGGACCGACGGGCGGCTCGTGCTCGACACGTCGTTGTTGCGCTCGGTCGACACGTAGACGGCGCCGGGGTCGTCGCTCGTGACGGTCACGCCCTCGGCGTCCGGGGTGCCCGTGCCGTCGGCGTAGCGCAGGTCGGTGCCCGCGGCGTTCGACGGCGCCCAGCCGCCCGCGCTGTCCGAGGTCAGGTGGTAGAGCAGGCCGTCGCCGTTCTGCACGGCCCAGAGCTGCCCGTCCCGCGAGCTCCCCGAGGTCGTCCAGTCGAGGCCGCTCAGGTCACCGGTGAAGGTGTCCTCGTCGTCGAGCACGGTCTCGTCCGGGCCGCCGGGCCAGGCCTCGGCGGTGACGACGCCGGCGAACCGGTTCGCCGCGCCCTTCGTGGGTGCCGCCGTCTCGGCGAAGTCGCCGGTGCCGTCAGGGTTGCGGCCGTACGTCGTGCTCGCGTGCGCCGTCCACGAGGTCGAGTCGACGACCGCACCGCGGGCGTCGAAGAGCCGCACGGAGTCCGCCTTGCCGAGTCCGAAGCCGAACGCCGCCTCGTCGAGGACGGTGAAGCCCCCGGCCGCGACGGTCGTGCCCGCGGGGATCGTGTACGCGTGGTCGTCCTCGCTGTCGCGCAGTACGTACCCGCCCAGGTCGACGGTGGTGCTGCCGGTGTTGGTCAGCTCCACCCAGTCGCCGGGGGTGCCGTCCTGCGACTCGACCTCGTTGATCCGCACGGGCGAGGAGCAGTCGTTCGCGGCACCCTTGGTCGAGGACGTGGTGTCCACGAGCGGCCCGACGCCGTCGGCGCAGCGACCGTAGGTGACACCCGCGTGGGTCGTCCAGGCGTACCGGAGCACCAGGTCGCCGGCGGGGTCGTAGAGACGCACGGTGTCGGCGCCACCGAGCCCGAAGTCGAAGCCGGGGGCGGTCGCGGACAGCTGATCGACGACGAAGTAGCCGCCGGCGGCGATCGTCGAGCCGCTGGGCAGCACGTACGCGTCGTGCGAGCCGTCGGAGTCGAGGAACGCGTACCCGGTCAGGTCGATCGCGGTGCCCGAGGTGTTCCCGAGCTCCACCCAGTCGGTGTCGTCGCCGTTCGACTCGACCTCGTTGACGACGAGGCCGTTCGCCGCGACGGCGCCGACGGCCGAGTCGTCGTCACCGACGGCCGCGAGGGCGGGGCTGGCGGTGACGACACCGGCGACGACGACCAGGGCGGTCGCGACGGCGGCGCCGATGCGAAGGGTGAGCGGGCGCAGGGTGGGCGGGCGCAGGGCGGGAGCGCGCATGCAGGGTCCTTCTCGGGGGAGCGAGCGGGCGGAGACCTGCACGACTGTTCAGCATCCACGCGACCGGCCGGTGGCCGTCGGGTGAACGGGCGGTGTCCCGGGTCGCGCCCGGCGCCCTGGACGCGCGGCGTGCGGACGGGAGGCGCGGGGCGGGCCCGCACCGCGCCTCCCGTCCGCCCTGCGGTCACGCTCACCGCATCCGGTGCGCAGAAGACGTCGGGTCCGCACTGCGAACCCGACGTCTTCTGCACACTCGTTGCTCGAGGTGTCAGCGCTCGGTGACCTCCGAGAAGTCCGGCGTCCCGTCGGGCAGCGCGGGTAGGGGCGTGCCGTCGACGTAGCGGGGCCAGGCAAGGGCGCGGGAGGCCGACGGACGGGACGCGTAGCGACGCCCGTCGGACGCGACGACCGTCTCGGGCGCGGGGCCGGGGGTGGAGGCGCGAGCGGGAGCGGGCGCAGGAGCGGGCGGCAGCGGCACATCGGGTGCCCGTGCGGGAGCGGCGGGCGTCGGCGTCGCGCTCCACGCCGGCTGCTGCTCGGGCACCGGCCACGTCGCCGACGGCAGCGTGGCTCGCGGACGGAACAGGGCGTTGCTGAGGGGCACCACGACGGTCCCGAGCAGGTCGAGGATCACCACCACCCAGACGAGCCGCCAGTAGCCGCGGGCGTAGTCGACGTCCGGCGCGAGCAGCGGGATCGAGAGCAGTAGCGCGAGCAGGGCGATGACTCCGACGGTGGCCTTCGCGACGACCTGCAGGACGGGCGTCGGGTACCGGCGGTGGATCACGAGGAGCAGGTGGACGTGCAGGAGCGCCACCCGGGCGACGCCGACGAGCCAGATCCAGTGCCAGAAGTGCTCCAGGACGAACCAGATGCCGTCGCCGGAGACGCCCGTCGGCACGATCCACACCTTGTACAGACCGGCGACGAGCAGGTACATCGACGTGGCGATGCTCGCGAACGCGAATATCCCGGACCGCCTGGACGAGACGTCGGCGTCGTACCAGGACAGCAGCGCGAAGACGACGACCACGACGATCGTCAGGAGCAGCTGCACCGCGACCCTTCCGAAGTCGCCGAGGAGCACCGCGGCGATGCCGACCAGGCCCGCGGCGACGACCGCGCCGATGATCGTCCGGAACACGAGCGGGCGCACCCTCGCCCACCGCGGGTCCATCGTGCCGTCCGTGTCGTTCGCGCTGTCCGTGGTGTCCGTGCTGTCCGCGGTGTCCGTGCTGTCCGTCATGTGTCCCCCGTCGATCCCGCACACCTGGCGGCTGCGTCGGATCGCAGCGTAGCGGGCCGGGGCGGAGTGCTCCGGCCGAGCAGGGCGCCGGTCGACGGCGCCGTGCCGTCAGCGCCGGATGAGCAGGGTGCTGGCCCGCGGCGAGAGCGCGGCGTCGAGCACCAGGCAGGCGGCACCCACGGCGGCGACGTCGGCACCGCGGTCGCTCTCCACCACCTGCACGGCGTGCTTCGGCACGAGCAGCGGCGACCCGACGATGGCGGTCCGCGCAGCTGGCAGGGCAGCGCTCGCGATGCGTGACCAGAACGGGCCGCCGAACACCACGCGGTCGATGTCGAGCAGGTTCACGATGAGGACGACGGCGTTGCCCATGACGGTGCCGGCATCGGCCGCGAGCGTGACGGCGGTGTCGTCCCCGTCCGCGATGGCCGCGGCGAGCTCGTCCCATGCGGCGTTCACGGCGTCGACATCGGCGGCGTCGGTGGCGTCGGTGGCATCGGCGGCGTCCGTGGCATCCGCACCAGCACCCGCCCCGCCGGACAACGCGAGCCCCCGTGACCGCGCGACCCGCACCAGCCGGTCCGGCGCGACGGCTGCACCGACCTCGCCGCGCGTACCCGAGCCGTCCGGGGTGCCCGCGAGCGACCCCTGGTCGACCATGATGTGCCCGGCGTCGCCCGCGTTCGACCCCACCCCGCGCACGGGTTCGTGGTCGACGACGAGACCGACGCCGAACCCGGTGCCGAAGTACACGAACGCGAAGTTCCGGGCCGAGGACTCCCCCGCCAGGAACATCTCGCCGACCGCGGCTGCCGTGACGTCCTTCTCGAGCAGGACCGGGTAGCCGGTGGCCTCGGCGAGCGCATCGCGCAGCGGCACGTCCCGCCACCGGGGCAGGAACGGCGGGTCGACCACGATGCCGGCCTCGACGTCGATGGGTCCGGGGCTCGCGATCCCGACGCCGAGCACGCTGTCGACGGCCACCCCGGCGTCGGCGACGAGCCCGTCGACGGCCGAGGCGATGGTGCGCACCACCTCGGACGGGTCGTCGGCGGTGGGGGTCGAGGTGGTGGACGCGGCGACGACGGTGCCGGCGAGGTCGAGCAGCACGTAGGTGACGACGGCCGGGTCGACGTGCACGCCGACCGCGTACCGGCTGCCCGGTTCGAGCCGCAGGATGGTGCGGGGCTTGCCGCGGCCGGACACGACGGTGCCGGACTCGACGATCATGCCGGCCTCGATCAGGAACCGGGTGACGTTCGACACCGTCTGCGCGCTCAGTCCGGTGCGGGCGGCGAGTTCGACGCGGCTCAGGCCGTCGGGCGAGCGGCGGACGGCGTCCAGGACCACGGTGCGGTTGAACCCGCCGATCGACGGGAGGTTCGCTCCGCGTCGATGCTCTGCCATGCCGCGACCATACCGCGACGCCGCTCGGGCACCCGCTCGCGTGGTCCGGTCAGAGCGCCCTGTCCTGGATCAGCCCGCCGGACGTCCGGTCGACGACCGCACCACGAGCGAGACCGGGAGCGTCGCTCCCTGCAGTGCCCCGTCGCCGATCGCCGCGAGCAGCCGCTCGACGGCCACGGTGCCCATCAGCGCGGTCGGTGAGTGCACGGTCGTCATGGGCGTGGGCAGCTGCGCCACGACCGAGATGTCGTTGTAGCCGACGATCGACAGGTCGTCGGGCACGCGGAGACCGCGTTGCCGCGCGGCGCCCATCACGCCGATCGCCGCGGTGTCGTTGACGGCGAAGATCGCGGTCGGCGGGTCCGACAGCGAGAGCAGCGTGTGCGCGCCGACCACGCCTCCCTCGACCTCGAAGTCGCTGTGGACGACGAGCGCGTCGTCGACGGCGAGGTCCCGCTGCTCGTGCGCCAGGCGGAACCCGGCCACCCGCTCCACGGCGGTGCTGGCGTGGCGCGGACCGGCGATGACGCCGATGCGGCGGTGCCCCAGCGCGAGCAGGTGTTCCGTGGCCATCCGGCCGCCCTCGACGTCGTCACCGACCACGGCGGGCATCCAGTCGCCGGGGTGGCGGTTCGTCGCGATGACCGGCACGGGGAGGTCCGTCAGCCGAGGGTTCGGGGACGACAGGTGGAGCGAGCTGACGATGAGGCCGTCGACCTGTCGGGAGAGCAGGAAGTCGACCGCGTCCAGTTGCGCGCCCATGTCGTCCGGGGGCGTCGTGAGCAACAGCTGGTACCCGGCAGAGCGGGCGGCCGACTCGACGGACTGGCAGATCGTCGCGATGACCGTGTCGGCGAGCCGTGGCATCACGACGCCGATGGTGTTCGACCGCCGGGTCCGGAGCGATGCTGCGAGTCGGTTGGGGCGGTACCCGAGCTCGGCCGCCGCCGCGATCACCCGCTGCGCCGAGGCGCTCCACCCCTTGGTCGGCTCCGCCTGTCGGAGCACGCGCGACGCCGTCGAGATGTGCACGCCGGCGAGCGCAGCGATGGCCTGCAGGTTCACGTCACCACGACGATCCTGCTGACCGTGTCCGGCCGGGTCGTCGCTCGTACTGCCCATCCGTCGAGTCTAGGTGACAGATCGTCGTCACACCGTGCGGCGCGAACGTTTGCAGGCGCCCCGCCCGACGCCAGCCCGGACGAGCCGAAACACACTGGTTACACGGTTGGACGTCGATCGAAACAGTCGACTGTCAGGATTCCGGTCAATGCAAACGATTGCACGAATTGCAGCAACGACGAGAGACGGTGTCCCATGGTGAAAGAGATCTTCGTGTCCTTCGGCGTCGACATCGACGCGGTCGCAGGCTGGCTCGGCTCCTACGGAGGGGCGGATTCCCCCTCGGACATCCAGCGCGGGATCTTCGCGGGACAGACCGGCGTCCCACGTCTGCAGAAGGTGTTCGACCGCGCCGACATCGCAGCGACCTGGTTCATCCCCGGCCACTCGCTCGAGACCTTCCCGGACCAGTGCAAGGCCCTGTTCGACGCCGGCCACGAGATCGGTGCGCACGGGTACAGCCACGAGAACCCCGTGGCGATGACCGAAGCGCAGGAGGACGCGGTGATGGAGCGCTCGGTCGAGCTGATCACGCGACTCACGGGTCAGCAGCCGACGGGCTACGTCGCGCCGTGGTGGGAACTGAGCAGCTACACGCCCACGCTCCTGGAGAAGTTCGGGTTCAGCTACGACCACAGTCAGCAGCACAAGGACTTCGTCCCCTACTACTCGATCGTCGGCGACCAGTGGACACCGATCGACTACTCGCAGGACCCGCACACGTGGATGACGCCGCTCGTCCACGGGAGCGAGATCGACCTCGTCGAGATCGCGGCGAACTGGTACGTCGACGACCTGCCCCCGATGATGTTCATCAAGTCGAGCCCGAACAGCCACGGCTTCGTCAACCCGCGCGACGTCGAGCAGATGTGGAAGGACCAGTTCGACTGGGTGTACCGCGAACTCGACTACGCCGTCTTCCCGATCACGATCCACCCCGACGTCTCCGGCCGGCCGCAGGTCCTGCTCATGATCGAGCGGCTCATCGAGTACATCGGGGGCCACGAGGGCGTCCGGTTCGTCACGATGAACGAGATCGCCGACGACTTCCGCGTCCGCTTCCCGTTCGCGCAGCCCGAGCGCCCACGCGAGTACTGATGTGCGGCGGATGTGGCGGCAACGGCGGGCACCGTGACTGGTACGCCGCCGGTGTCGAGGACACCCCCGCGGCGCGCAAGCGGGCGCAGCTCCGGCTGGCCGCCTGGGCGACCCGGCTCTTCGCGGACGATCGGATCCGCGTCCACGAGGTCCCGGGCACCGTGCGGCTCGTGATCGTCGGGCCGACCGGCAAGCGCGTCGTGGCCCAGGGCGTCGACGGGGTCCTGGACGCGGTCGAACAGGTCGGCGCCGGGCGCACGGACTGGACGGCCGTCGCCACCCGCGTCCGCAGGGCCGACCCGCGTGACGACACCGACTGGGAACACCGCAGCCTCGCCCGCGCGGTCGATCGACGAAGGGACACCCTGCCGTGACGGACCCCACGCTCCCCCGGATCGTGTACCTCGCCCTCGGCGGGACCATCGCGAGCGCCACCTCGGGCGATCCGCGCGACTGCGGCGCCGTTCCGCGGATCGCAGCCCGCGACCTCCTCGCCGGTGTGCCGGCCATCGCGCAGGTCGCACGGGTCGAGGCCCGCCAGCTCGGCATGGTGCCCTCGCCCTCGCTCGACTTCGACGACGTGCAGCGGGCGCTCGACGCCGCTCGGGACGCCGTCGGCTCCGGAGCCTCGGGCGTCGTGCTGTCGCAGGGCACGGACACCATCGAGGAGACCGCGTACCTGCTCGACCTCGCCTGGGACCGCCCCGAGCCCCTCGTGGTGACCGGAGCGATGCGCCACGCCTCCTCGCCCGGTGCGGACGGCCCGGCGAACCTGTTGGCGGCCGTGTGCGTGGCCGCGGCACCGGCAGCAGTGGGACGTGGCGTCCTCGTCGTGCTCGACGACGAGGTGCACGCCGCCGGGACGGTCCGCAAGACGCACACCTCGTCGACCGGTGCCTTCGCCTCACCGGGTTCCGGTCCGCTCGGACGGGTCACCGAGGGCTCGCCCGTCTTCCACGCTCCGGCGTCCCGAGCGCCCGCGCTCACCACACGCGTCGCACCGCTGCCTCCGGTGGCCCTGCACCGGGTCACCCTCGCCGACGACGGCCGGGTCCTGTCGACCCTGGACGGACTCGGGTACCGCGGCGCGGTCATCGAGGGCTTCGGCGGCGGGCACGTCGCCGAGCGCACGGTCGACGCCGTCCGCGCACTCGCCGCGCAGATGCCGGTCGTGCTGGCGTCGCGGACCGGCGCCGGTGCGACGCTCACGACGACGTACGGCTTCGCGGGCGGCGAGATCGACCTGCTCGGCGCCGGACTCGTCCCCGCCGGCAACCTCGACGGCCTCAAGGCGCGTCTCCTGCTGGCTGCCCTGCTCGCCCTCGACGCCCCGGACGACCGCATCCACGCGGCGTTCGCCGCCCACGGCCGGGGCTCTCCCCCGACCGGCCACCCCTGACCGCACCCACGCTCCGCCTCCGCCCGTCAGCCCGCGCCGCGACACCGTCGCAGCGCCGCACCGCCGTACCGAGAGGAAGACCATGTCCACCACGACCATCCACGAGCCCGAGGACCTCGAGCTCGCCACCGGGACGTTCCCGACGATCGGGCCGAAGGAGACCAAGCGCGGCGCGACCCTGGCGTTCTTCGCCTGGACCCTCGCCGTCTACGACTTCATCATGTTCGGAACGCTCCTCCCCCGCATCGCCGAGGACTTCGGGTGGAACGAACAGACCGCCCTGCTCGCGAACACCCTCGTGAGCGTCGGTGTCTTCGTCGTCGTCGTCCTCGTCGGTCTGTTCGTGGACCGACTCGGCCGGCGCCGCGGCATGATGATCACGATCGGTGGCGCGGCCCTGTCGTCGCTGCTGACGGCGGCGTCGACGGGGGTCGCCTCGCTCGTCGGCTTCCGGGCCCTGAGCGGCTTCGGGATGGCCGAGCAGTCGGTCAACTCCACCTACCTCAACGAGGTCTTCGCGCTCACCGAGCTCGAGGGCGTCAAGAAGCGTCGCGGCTTCTTCTACAGCCTCGTCCAGACCGGGTGGCCGATCGGTGCGCTCCTCGCCGCCGCGTTCATCGCCGGCATCAACGGGCTCTTCGGACAGGAGTCCTGGCGGCTCGCGTTCCTCATCGCCACCGTTCCGGCACTGTTCGTGCTGTTCCTGCGCAAGGGCATCAAGGAGACGCCGCAGCACCGTCTGAACACGTACCTGCGGCAGCTGCGGAAGTCCGGTCGCACCGAGGAAGCCACCGAGGTCGCCGCCCGCTTCGGCATCGTCGACGAGGGGCCGAACCCGCTGCGGGCGATCTTCGGCCGACGGTACGCACGCAACACCGTCGTGCTCTCGATCGCGTGGATCGTGAACTACTTCGGCATCACCACCACGAGCGTGCTCGGGACGACGATGCTCGAGGGCGTCAAGGGTGTCGACGCGAGCATGTCGCTGCTCATCATCGTGCTGTCGAACGTGGTCGGCGCCGCCGGCTACCTGTTCCACGGCTGGCTCGGCGACATCATCGGCCGCAAGACCACGATCGTCGTGGGCTGGGTGCTCGCAGGTGTCTGCTGGACCCTCTTCGTGCTCGGTCCGGACGACTTCGGCTACGTCCTGGTCACGTACATGCTGACGCTGTTCTTCCTGCTCGGACCGTACGCGTCGCTGCTCTTCCTGCAGGCGGAGTGCTTCGACTCGAGCTGCCGCGCCACCGGGTCCGCGTTCGTCACCGCGATGGGCCAGCCCGGCACCATCATCGGCTCGGCTGTGCTGACGGCCCTCGTCGCCGGGAGCATCGGGCTCGGCCCGGCCGCCCTCATCGTCGGTGCGGGCGGCATGGTCCTCTCCGGTCTGATCATGCTCGGGACGAAGCGCGTGGCGGTGATCGACCATTGAGCGCCACGACACCGACCGGCGTGTACTCCGAGTTCTCGGGGAGCGTGGTCGTCATCACCGGCGCCGCGAGCGGGATCGGCGCGGCCCTCGCCGTGCAGCTCGCCGAGTACGGCGCGAACATCGTCATCCCCGTGTTCGCGGGTGACCCGCACGATCCCGCACCCGTCGTCGACGCCGTCGAGGCCGCCGGGGGCAGTGCGCTGACGGTCACCGCGGACGTCCGCAGCACCGAGGACGTCGACGCCGTGTTCCAGGCGGCCGTGGACCGCTGGGGTCGCGTCGACCACGTGGTGGCGGGAGCGGGGGTCCTCCGTCGGCAGCCGCTCGACACCATGACCGACGCGGCGTGGGACGACATCCTGCAGGTGGACCTGCACGGTGTGATGCGCACGCTCCGGGCCGGTGCCCGGCACCTCGACCGGGGCGGGTCGATGGTGGCCGTGTCCTCGATCGCGGGCGGGGTGTACGGCTGGGTTGCACACAGCCACTACGCCGCGTGCAAGGCTGCAGTGATCGGCCTCGCCCGGAGTGCGGCAGCCGAGCTGGCGCCGCGCGGGATCCGGGTGAACACCATCGTCCCGGGGCTCATCGAGACGCCGCAGTCCTCGGACGCCCAGAACTCGCTCGGCCCGGCGGGCCTCGCCGCCGCGGGTGCGCGGATCCCGTGGGGTCGTGTCGGCTACGCCGACGAAGCCGCCGCGGCCATCCGGTTCCTGCTCAGCCACGAGGCGCGCTACGTCACCGGGCAGGAACTCGTCGTCGACGGCGGCCTGACCATCTTGATGGCCGACTGATGAGCGACGGGACGGTGTTCGACCTCACCGGGACGACCGCCCTGGTGACGGGTGGCGCGAGCGGCATCGGTCTCGCGATCGTGGAGACCTTCGTCGCCGCCGGAGCGCGGGTGGTCGCCGCGGACCTCGACGCCGACGGCCTGGCGGACCTCGCCGAGCGGCTGGGCGTCCGGACCATCGTGCTCGACGTCACCGACGAGGACCGGGTCGAGGCCGCCGTGGCGTCGGTCGACGAGGAGTCCGGCGGGATCCAGGTCCTGGTGAACGCCGCCGGCGTGCTCACGCAGGCCCCGCTCGAGGAGCTCACCACCGCTGACTGGGCGCGCGTCATGGCGATCGACCTGACCGGGGTCTTCCTGGTGATGCGAGCAGTCGGTCGGCGGATGCTCCGCGACGGGCACGGGCGCATCATCAACCTCGCCTCCCAGCTGGCGATCAAGGGCGGCTCCGAGGTCGCGCACTACGCGGCCGCGAAGGCCGGCGTCATCGCGCTGACGAAGAGCGCCGCGATCGAGTGGAGCGGACGAGGCGTGCTCGTCAACGCGATCGCACCCGGCCCGATCGTGTCGCCGATGACGGACCGGATGACGGCGCAGTGGCGGACGGACAAGGCCGCGGAGCTCCCGATCGGACGTTTCGGGGTCCCCGCCGAGGTCGCTCCGACCGCGCTGCTGCTCGCGTCGTCGCCAGCGGGCGACCTGTACACCGGGCAGACGCTCGGCCCGAACTCGGGTGACGTCATGCCGTGAGCACCACACGCCGGTCGGCCGCCCGGTTCCGCCGCGGCAACGGTGCGGTCTCGGTCTGCCGTCGTCACTGGCTTCCGCAGGGTCTGCACCGTTAGCCTGGCCGCATGTCCGACCTGCGCCTGGAAGAACTCTCCGCGAAGACCGCTGCCGCGGCCAACTCCCTGACGCTCAAGCCGGGCCAGGAACAGTTCGTGCAGCCGACCACCTACGGGGTCGCCGAGTCCGACGTCAAGCCGAGCTCCGCGTGGACCCGTGTCGTCCTCGACGACGACGAGGTCCTCGGCCTGATCATCGGTTCGTTCGACGCCGACAACGCGCAGGAAGAGCTGCGGAGCTGCATCTGGCGCGTCAACGTGGCGGCGAGCGCGCAGGGCCGGGGCGTCGGTCGCTTCGCCGTGCACGGTCTGGCGGACGAGGCACGCAGCCGCGGGTTCGAGCGGCTGACGGTCGTGTACGAGCCGGGCGGCGACGACAGCCCCGAGGCGTTCTTCCGCGCCGTGGGCTTCGAGGTCGTGCGCGAGACCCAGTACGGCGACCACTTCGCGGTCCTGACGCTCTAGCACTCCCCGTACGACGTGCCCTCCGACGACGTGGCATCCGACGACGCCCCCGTCGACTTCGGCGCCGCCGTCGCCGAGGTGGTGCGGATGATCCCGCCGGGTCACGTCATGACGTACGGCGACGTCGCCGCAGCCCTCGGGTCGCGGGCGTCGCGTGCCGTCGGCAAGGTGATGGCGCACGAGGGCGCCGACCTGCCGTGGTGGCGCGTGGTGCGCGCGGGTGGGCACCCGCCGCTGCACCACGAGGCCCGGGCGCTCGAGCACTACCGCGTCGAGGGGACGCCGCTCGTGCAGGGGACGACGGCCTGGAGGCTCGACATGCGTCGTGCCCGCTGGTCACCCACCACGGACGCGGACGACCCGTTCTGATCCCCGGCCGCGCAGGCCGGCCCGCCAGGGTGCTCCGCCAGGGTCCACCGTCAGCGGTCGAAACGCGCACCCTTCGGGTTCGCGGGCAGCAGGCACAGCACGTACACGATGAGTGAGCCGAGGCCCGGCAGCACGTGCAGGAACTGCCAGAAGCCGGACAGGTTGGCGTCGTGCAGTCGTCGGGCGCCGAGGGCGAGGGAGCCGATGAGCGTCGCGAGCACCCACAGCATGAACAGGTACGAGCCGACGGGGTTCTCGAGCACCGGGGTGTCCGGCGTGAACACCTGCGGCACGAGCTGCAGCACGAGCCCGATCGCGAACGACGTCAGCCACCACCACCAGAACTCGGCGCGCGATGCCCGTCCGGTGAACACGGTGCACTTCCGCCAGAACCGTCGGACGGCCTCGGTGAAGGGGGCACCGTAGAAGGGGTCGTGCAGGGCGACGCCGCCGGGCTGCACCACGCTGTCGTTGCTCATGGAGCAAGCCAACCACGTGGTGCAGCCCGTTCGGGGCCTAGACGAGCGAGTCGCGCCAGGCCGCGTGCAGCTGGGCGAACCGCCCGGTGCCGGCGATGAGGTCGGCGGGGGTGCCGTCCTCGACGATCCGGCCGTGTTCCATCACGAGCACCCGGTGGGCGATCGCGACGGTGGACAGTCGGTGCGCGATGATCACCGCGGTGCGGTCGGCGAGCAGGGTCTCCAGGCCCTCCTGCACGAGTCGCTCCGAGGGGATGTCGAGCGACGCCGTGGCCTCGTCGAGGATGAGCACCTTCGGGTCCGCGATGAACGCCCGCGCGAACGAGAGCAGCTGCCGCTGACCCGCCGAGACACGGCCACCGCGCTTGTTCACGTCGGTGTCGTACCCGTCGGGCAGCGCCATGATGAACTCGTGCGCGCCGACGGCCTTGGCCGACGCCTCGATCTCCTCACGCGACGCACCGGGCTTGCCGAGCGCGATGTTGTCCGCGACGGTGCCGGAGAACAGGTAGGCCTCCTGCGTGACCATGACGATCGCGCGGCGCATGTCCTTCGTGTCGAGGTCGCGCAGGTCCACACCGTCGAGCTTGACCGAGCCCTGGGTCGGGTCGTAGAAGCGCGCCATGAGCTTGGCGAGCGTCGACTTGCCGGCACCGGTGGACCCGACGAGGGCGATGGTCTGCCCCGACGGGATGTGCAGGTCGAACTCCGGCAGCACGACCTTGCCCTTGTTGTAGGCGAAGACGACGTCGTCGAAGTCCATCTTCCCGGTGGCGTCCGCCAGACGGGTGGGCTTCACGGGGTCCGGCACGCTCGGCCGTTCCTCGAGGACACCGGAGATCTTCTCCATCGCCGCCGAGGCCGACTGGTACCCGTTGTAGAACATCGCCAGTTCCTGCGCCGGGTCGAAGAAGCGCTTGGCGTACAGCGCGACCGCGAGCAGCGCACCGACCTCGAGCGTCCCGCCGACGATCCGGAAGCCGCCGACGATGACGACCGCGGCGAGTGTGGCGTTGCCGATGAGCACGAGCACCGGGTCGAAGGTCCCGAACAGGTTGAACACCCTCGTGTTCGCCACCCGGTAGTCCTCGACGTAGCCGCCGTACTCGTCACGGTTGCGGGACTCCTTGCGGAACGCCTGCACCGCCCGGATGCCCGTCATCGTCTCGACGAAGTGCACGATGACGCGCGCCGAGGTGACACGGGTGGAGCGGAACAGCGTCTGCGAGTTCGTCTGGAACCAGCGGATCAGGAACCAGAGCGGCACGAGCGACACCGCGAGCACGAGCCCGGACGTCGGGTCGAGCAGCACCAGGGCCACGGCGGTGAACGCCATGTACAGCACGCCCTGGATGAGCTGGTTCAACCCGGAGTCGAGCAGCTCGCGGATCGAGTCGAGGTCACTCGTCTGGCGCGAGATGATCCGGCCGGACGTGTAGGTCTCGTGGAACTCGAGCGAGAGCCGCTGCGTGTGCAGGAACACCCGCTTGCGCAGGTCGAACAGGATCGCCTGGCTGATCCGTGCCGCGAGCACCGTGTACCAGGCGGTGAGCACCGCACCGAGGACGGCCACGACGATGTACGTCGCGACGACCCCGAACGCCGGCACCCAGTCGTTCTGGTCCATCACCGCGGGCAGGGCGTTGTCGATGCCCCACGCGATGAGCGCCGGACCCGCGACGGTGCCGGCGGTCGAGACCACGACCACGATCCCGAGCAGCACGAGCCGGAGCTTCAGCGGTGCGGCGAGGGACCCGAGCAGGGCGAGGGACCGGCGCCGCAGGCGCTTGCTCTCGGCCTTCGTGAAGTCCTCACGCTCCTCGCCGCGCACGCCCATGGTGGTGATCGAGGCGGTGACGGGGGCGGCAGCCTGCTCGTCCGGAGCTTCCTGCGGGACGGACGCCGTGCCTCCCGGCAGGTTCTGGTCGGTCTGCTGGCTCATGCCATCGCCTCCTGTCGTGCGGTCGCGTCGTCGTCGTCGAGCGACGAGATGACGTAGCGGTAGTGCTCGTTGGTGGCCATCAGGTCGTGGTGGGTCCCGACGGCCGTGACGACGCCGTTCTCCATCAGGGCGACCCGGTCGGCCAGCGTCACCGTCGACGGACGGTGCGCCACGATGAGCGACGTGGTGTCGGCGAGCACGCGTCGCAGGCCCGCCTCGACCCGCGCCTCGGTGTCGACGTCGAGCGCCGACAGCGGGTCGTCGAGCACGAGCACCGACGGCCGTGCGGCGATCGCGCGGGCGAGCGCCAGGCGCTGGCGCTGCCCACCGGACAGCGACAGCCCCTCTTCACCGACCCGGGTGTCGACGCCGTCGGGCAGGTCGTCCACGAAGGACGCCTGCGCGATGTCGAGCGCCTCGCGCATGAGCGCTTCGGCCTCGGCACCCTGCACGTCCGGTCGACCGAGCAGCACGTTCTCACGCACGGTCGACGAGAACAGGGTGGCGTCCTCGAAGGCGACGCCGACGTGCCGGCGCAGCTCTTCGCGGGTGAGGTCGCGGATGTCGACCCCGTCGATCGTCACCGAACCGCCGGTCACGTCGTACAGACGCGGCACGAGCGAGAGCAGCGTCGTCTTGCCGCAGCCGGTGAGCCCGACGAGCGCCATGGTCTCGCCCGGCTGCAGCTGCAGTTCGACGCCGTTGATCAGGTCCGGGTACTGCGGTGCGGAGTCCTGGTACCGGAAGTGCACGCCGTTGAACGACAGCGCACCGTGCGGCTCCGCGATCGTCTTCGGGTGCTCCGGGTCCGTGATGGTGTTCTCGGAGTCCATGACCTCGAAGAAGCGGTCGACCGCAGTGCGGGTGTCGAACGTCATCGAGAGCAGGAAGCCGATCGACTCGATCGGGAACCGCAGCACCGTCGCCGTCGCGAAGAACGCGAACAGCTGCCCGACACTGAGCTGCCCCTGCGACGCCAGCCAGATGCCGGCGAGCAGGCACAGCGCGAACGCGACGTCCGGCACGAGCAGCAGCCACAGCCAGATGCCCGCGATGGCCTTCGCCTTCTTGATCTCGGTGCCGCGCAGCGCCTCGGCCTGCTCGCTGAACTCCTCGAGCTTGGCGCCGCCGCGACCGAACGCCTTGAGCACGCGGATACCGTGCACCGACTGCTCGACGCTCGTGGCGAGGTCACCGACCTGGTCCTGGCTGCGGCGTGCGACAGCGGAGTACCGGCGCTCGAACAGCAGGCCGTTGATCCACAGCGGGATCGACGCGATCAGGAAGATCAGCCCGAGGATCCACCCGAAGGTGAACAGCACGACGAAGCCGACGACGATCGTCACGATGTTCACGACGAGCAGGACGACGCCGAAGGCCAGCCAGCGCCGGATCAGCGACAGGTCCGACACGGAGCGGGACAGCAGCTGCCCGGACTCCCAGCGGTCGTGGAACGCGACCGGCAGGTCCTGCAGCTTCGCGTAGAGCGAGTTGCGCATGCTGGTCTCGATGCGGGTCGAGGGGCGCATCACCAGCCGGCGGCGCGAGGCGATGAAGAACGCCTCGAGCACACCGAGGGCGAGCACCCCGAGCCCGGCGGGCCAGATCTGTGCCGAGTCGCGCGACGACAGCGGACCGTCGACGAGCCACTGCAGCACGTAGGGGATTGCGAGCGCCACCAGGGAGGCTCCCATCGCTGCGGCCATGCCGCCGATGAGGCGCCCCTGGTAGGGCTTCACGTAGGGGTAGATCCGCGCGATCGCGCGGAAGGTGGACGGGCGCGCCGTGGTGGGCGACTTGGACATGCGTTGCGTCCTCATGCGTCTGCCGGGTCCCCGGGTCGCGCTGCGCGGTGCTTGCTCGCTGCTTGCTTGCTTGCTTGCTGCTTGCTTGCTTGCTCGCGTCGCGCGGCTTCGGCCTGGAGGCTCGGTGTGGCGTTGCGTGGTGATCATCGGCCGGGCGCGTGGTCGCGTCTCCGCCGTCACTCGCGTGACGTCGGTCGGGCCGGAGGCACCGAGGGACAGTCGTCCCCCGGGTTCAGGCGGGTGGTTCGCGGACGCCGGTGGTGCTGCGTCGCGGGGCCGTGGGAACGGCCCGACTAGACGGCGGCCGCGGCGCGGGGCCGCGGTGCGATCAGGGATCGCCGTGCGGGAGTGGTCCCCACGACGGACACGAGACCTGCACGGGCGGCCGTCGCCACGGTTCCGGTCATGTTGTCCATCGTCACTCCAGTCGTCGTCTTCGTCACCGTTGTGTCCGCGGTGCCGCCGGTCCCGAGGGATCGTCGGCTGCCTGCCGCGGAGCCTTACAGACTATTCACAGTGACTCACGGCGCGCAATGGTTCGTCACCGATTGTTCACATCAGTGGAAGAAGTGGCGCTCGCTCGTGAAGTACATCGTGACGCCGACGGCCTTCGCCGCGGCGATGACCTCGTCGTCGCGGACGCTGCCACCGGGCTGCGCCACCGCACGGACACCGGCGTCGAGCAGCACCTGCAGGCCGTCGGCGAACGGGAAGAACGCGTCCGACGCCGCGACACTGCCGGTCGCACGGTCACCGGCACGGTTCACCGCGAGGTGGCAGGAGTCGACCCGGTTGACCTGGCCCATGCCGACACCGACGCTCGCGCCCTGGTTCGCCAGCAGGATGGCGTTCGACTTCACCGAACGGCTCGCACGCCACGCGAAGGCCAGGTCGGCGAGGGTCTGCTCGTCGGCGGGCTCGCCGGCGACGAGGGTCCAGGTGGCCTGGTCGAAGCCCGTGAAGCGGTCGGCGTCCTGCACCAGGAAGCCGCCGGAGATCTGCTTGACCTCGCGGTCGGCGAGCGCGAAGTCGGCCGGCAGCGTGAGCAGGCGGATGTTCTTCTTGCGCGACAGGATCTCGAGCGCCTCGGGGTCGAACCCGGGGGCGACGACGACCTCGGTGAAGATGTCCTTCACGGTCTCGGCCATCGCCACGGTGACCGGGCGGTTCGCGGCGATGACCCCACCGAACGCCGAGAGCGGGTCGCAGGCGTGCGCGGCGGCGTGGGCCGAGGCGATCGGGTCGGCGGCGTCGGCCGGGGCGATCGCGATGCCGCACGGGTTGGCGTGCTTGATGATCGCGACGGCGGGCTCGTCGAAGTCGAAGGCCGCACGGACCGCTGCGTCGGCGTCGACGTAGTTGTTGTACGACATCTCCTTGCCGTGCAGCTGCGTCGCCTGCGCGATGCCGGTGCCGTCCGACGTCGTGTAGAGCGCCGCGGCCTGGTGGGCGTTCTCGCCGTAGCGCAGGGTCGCCGACAGCTCGGCCTCGACCGCCAGGTGCTCGTCGAACGCACCGGGGGTCCGGATGTCGCCGGCGGTCGTCGGGGCCGCGGCGGCGGTGACGACGTCGCTCGCGAAGTAGGACGCCACCGCGGTGTCGTAGGCGGCGGTGTGCGCGAAGGCCTGGGCGGCGAGGCGCTTCCGGAGCTCGAGCGTGGTTCCGCCGGCACGGACGGCCTCGACGACCTCGGGGTAGGACGCCGGGGAGACGACGATCGCCACGTTCGGGTGGTTCTTCGCCGAGGCACGGACCATCGCGGGGCCGCCGATGTCGACGTTCTCGACCACGGTCGCGGTGTCGGCACCCGACGCGACGGTCTCGACGAACGGGTAGAGGTTCACGACGACGAGCTCGAACGGCGCGATGTCGAGGTCGGCGAGCTGCTGCTCGTGCGACTCGAGCCGCAGGTCGGCGAGCAGGCCGGCGTGCACCGACGGGTGCAGCGTCTTCACGCGACCGTCGAGGGACTCGGGGAACCCGGTGACGCTCGCGACGTCGGTGACGGCGTAGCCCGCGTCACGGATGGTCTGCGCGGTGGAGCCGGTCGACACGATCTCGACCCCGGAGTCGGCCAGGGCGCCGGCGAGCTCGAGCAGGCCGGACTTGTCGCTCACCGAGATGAGTGCACGGCGGACCGGGACCACGTCACGGTCGCGGTAGAGGCTGGGGTCGGCTGCGTGCACGCTCATGCGCTCGGGGTGCCCTTCAGGTCGGTGGTGCCGTTGGCGATGTCGAGGATGGTCTGGATGAGCAGGCGGCGCTCGACCGGCTTGATGCGGTCGTGCAGCGTCGACTCGGTGTCGCCCGGCAGCACCGGGATGCGCTCCTGCGCGAGGATCGGCCCCGTGTCGACGCCGTCGTCGACCGCGATGACGCTCGCACCGGTCTCGGTGACCCCGGCGGCCAGGGCGTCCCGCACGCCGTGGGCGCCGGGGAACTCGGGCAGGTACGCCGGGTGGGTGTTGATGATCCCCGGGGCGAACTCGGACACCACGGCCGGGGGCAGCAGGCGCATCAGGCCGGAGAGCACCAGCAGGTCGGGCGACCACGGGCGGATCTGCTCCGCCAGGGCCTGGCCCCACTCGGCGCGGGAGTCGTAGCGGGTGAAGGGCACCGTGAAGGTCGGGATCGAGAACTCCTCGCCCAGGCCGAGACCCTCGGCGTCACGGTCGGCACCGATGGCGACGACACGGGCGGGGTACTCGGCGTCGAAGGTCGCTTCGAGCAGGGCTCGGAGGTTCGACCCGGTACCGGAGATCAGGACGACCAGTTCGAGCACGGCACCAACCCTACCGGCAGGCACGCACGCGACGGGCGCTGTTACCGGTCGTCCTTCGGCTGCCGCCACCAGGGCAGCTCGTCCTCGGGGATCTGGTCGGTGACGTCCCACTTCGCCGGGCGGGACGGCTCCGCCGGCTTCGAGGCGGGCGCTCGGGTGTCGGGCGCGACGTCCACGCGGTCCGCCTCGGCCGTTTCGTCCACGTCGTCGCGGCCGGCCACGAACTCCTCGGTGCTCCACGGGAACGCGGGCTGGGCGTCGGTCGGCACCGGGGTGGGTGCGGATGTGGACGCGGCTGCCTGGGCTGCGGGCCGCTCGGGGCCGGGCTGCTCCGGCTCGGCGTCGGAGCCGGTCATGCGGTCGCGGAGTGCACCGGCTCGTCCCCGGACGCCCTCGGCCGCACCGGCCAGGCGGTCGCGGAGGCCACCCAGCGCTGCTCGTCCGGCACTGCGGCGCTCCGGTTCGGGGTCGGCGGCCAGGCGGTCGGCGGCCACCGCGTCGGTCTTCGCCCAGTCGGGGAGCTCGACGTCGTGGTCGGTGTCGCCGGCGCGCGGTGCGACGGGCGCGGGTGCAGAGGCAGGCCGTGCGGGCGCGGAGGCGGGTCGTGCGGGTGCGGAGGCGGGCTCGCTGCCGATCGGCGCGCTGCTGACCGGCTCACTGCTGACCGGCTCGGTCGCGTGTTCGGCCGTCGCACGGGGCCGTGCAGCGGTCGACCCGTCGTGGGACTCCTCGACCACGAAGCGGTGCACGTCGGTGGTGCGCCCGGCGCCGGCCTGGTCGAGCGCGGCGAGCAGGGACCCCTCGCCGACGTCGACCCCGGCGCGCGCCGTGTGCTGGTCATCGTCGGGTTCGTCGGACTCGGTCCAACGCTCCCGCGTCCATCCACGGTCCGGCAGCCGGACCAGGTCACTGCCCGCGGCGAGGGCGATGATCGCCGGCAGGCCGACCTCGAGTGCGGCGAACCCGCCGACCGCGAGGGCGTTCGGGCCGACGTCGGCCAGGCGCCCGGGGCCGAACGAACCGGAGGACACCCAGGCGATGAGCCCCGTGAGCACCCCGGCCACGAGTCCTGCGACGACACCGCCGAGCGCACGGTGCAGCGCGGAGTCGGCGGCGCCCAGGGCCCGCACCAACCGCGGCCGCATCGAGCCGCCGATCGCGAACCCGGCGATGACCGGCACGAGGATCCAGACGAGCCCGAAGGTGTGACCAGAGGTCGGCAGCGCGCCGAAGACCGGCAGGCCGGGGATCGGGCCCAGGGTCGTGGCGATCGGGGACACGCTCGACCCGGTGCCGATCGCGAACCCGGGGCCGATCAGCCACGAGGTGGCCCACCCGACGAAGTCCGGCAGGAACGCGAGCTGCCCGACGGTGAGCGCGACGCCGCCGATGACCCCGGCGTGCGACTGCTCGTACAGGGTGATGACCTCGGCGAACGAGGTGAAGAGGAGCAGACCGACCAGCACCGCGGCAACCCCGACAACCACGGCGGTCGCGGCGGTCCCGGCGCGCAGGCCGAACCCGGCGACGGTCCGCCAGACGGCGGGGATGCGGTCGACCAGGTCGATGACCCGCTGGGTGCCGGCGTCGGCGGGCAGGTCACGGCGACGACGGCAGACCTCGGAGGCGGCGAGTGCAGGGATCCCGAACCAGAGCGCCGGCAGCACCACGGCCTGCCAGAGCGTGGGGCGGGTGGCAGCCGAGGTCGACGACAGTGCGACGGCCAGACCGAGGAGCGCGACGACGGCGGTCCCGACCAGCAGCCCGGTGGTGCGGTGCTCGGTCTCCGCGAACCGACGTCCGGCACGGGCGCCGAGCCAGGCCGTCACGACCGCGAACCCCAGGGCCGCCAGGGTCACGTGGATGGGGTCGGCTGCGCCGCTGACCCCGGTGCTCTTGGCGAGTGCGGACCCGAGCAGGAACGAGACGTCGACGCCGTGCCCGACGAGCCAGACGCTGCCGGTGGCCTTCCAGAACACGTCCCAGTCGACCTGCAGGCCGTACTCGAACCCCCAGAGCAGCGTCAGGGGCACGAGGGCGATCCCGATGCCGACGCCGACCGTCACGACCGCCTCGATCGCGGCGAGCAAAGCGGTTCCCAGGCGGTTCATCGCAGCGAGGATACGTGCCCCTCGCGCGGCCGCCCCGGAGCCGCGCGGCTGCCGACGCAAAACACCGGTGTTCGCAGGACGAACACGCGCAGGACGCGGTTCAACCGACGAACACCGGTGTTTTGCGGAACGGGCTAGCCGCTAGCGAGCGGCGACGACCTCGCGCAGCAGCGCGGCGGTCTCGGACGGCGTCTTGCCGACCTTGACGCCGGCGGCCTCGAGCGCCTGCTTCTTCGCCTCGGCGGTACCGGCCGAACCGGACACGATCGCGCCGGCGTGGCCCATCGTCTTGCCCTCGGGAGCGGTGAAGCCCGCGACGTAGCCGACGACGGGCTTCGTGACGTGCGCCTTGATGAACTCGGCCGCACGCTCTTCGGCGTCGCCACCGATCTCACCGATCATCACGATGGCCTCGGTCTCGGGGTCGGCCTCGAACGCGGCGAGCGCATCGATGTGCGTGGTGCCGATGACCGGGTCGCCGCCGATGCCGATGGCGGTCGAGAAGCCGAGGTCTCGGAGCTCGTACATCATCTGGTAGGTCAGGGTGCCGGACTTCGAGACGAGCCCGATCGGGCCCTTGCCGGTGATCGTCGCCGGGGTGATGCCGACGAGGGACTCCCCCGGGGTGATGATGCCGGGGCAGTTCGGCCCGATGATCCGGGTCGTGCCGCCCTTCGCCTTGGCGTGCGCCCAGAACTCGGCCGAGTCCTGCACGGGGATGCCCTCGGTGATGACGACGACGAGCGGGATCTCGGCGTCGATGGCCTCCATCACCGCGTCCTTCGCGAACGCCGGCGGGACGAAGACGATCGAGACGTCGGCACCGGTGGTGTCGATGGCCTCGCGCACCGAGCCGAAGACCGGCAGCGACACGTCGCCGTGGGTGACGGTGGTGCCGGCCTTGCGGGCGTTCACGCCGCCGACGACGCTCGTGCCGGCCTTGAGCATCAGGGCGGTGTGCTTCGTGCCCTCGCCACCGGTGATGCCCTGGACGATGACCTTGGAGTCCTTGTTGAGGAAGATCGACATGGTCAGTCCCTTCAGGCCGCTGCGGCGGCGAGTTCGGCGGCCTTCTCGGCCGCATCGTCCATGGTCGCGGCGACGGTGACGAGCGGGTGCGCTGCCTCCGCCAGGATCCGACGACCCTCTTCCACGTTGTTGCCGTCGAGGCGCACGACGAGCGGCTTGGTGGCTGCGTCGCCGAGGATGCCGAGCGCGGCGACGATGCCGTTCGCGACGGCGTCGCACGCGGTGATGCCGCCGAAGACGTTCACGAAGACGCTCTTCACCTGCGGGTCGCCGAGGATGACGTCGAGGCCGTTGGCCATGACCTCGGCCGAGGCGCCGCCGCCGATGTCGAGGAAGTTGGCGGGCTTCACGCCGCCGTGGCGCTCACCGGCGTAGGCGACGACGTCGAGCGTCGACATGACGAGCCCCGCGCCGTTGCCGATGACGCCGACCTGGCCGTCGAGCTTGACGTAGTTCAGCCCGTGGGCCTTCGCCTTGGCCTCGAGCGGGTCCTCGCTGGCGGTGTCCTCGAGGTCCTTGTGGCCCTCGTGGCGGAAGTCGGCGTTCTCGTCGAGCGAGACCTTGCCGTCGAGTGCCAGGATCTGGCCGTCGCCGGTGCGGACGAGGGGGTTCACCTCGACGAGGGTCGCGTCCTCGCCCTTGTAGACGTCGTAGAGCTTGACGAAGACGTCGGCGACGGCGTCCTGCAGCTCCGATGGGAAGTTCGCCTGCCGAGCGATCTCGAGCGCGGCGGCCTTGTCGATCCCGGTCAGCGGGTCGACCTCGACCCGGGCGAGCGCCTCGGGCTTCTCGACGGCGAGCTGCTCGATCTCCATGCCGCCCTCGACGCTGGTGAGCGAGAGGTAGGAGCGGTTGGCCCGGTCGAGCAGCACGGAGAAGTAGAACTCCTCGGCGATGTCGGCACCCTGGGCGACCATGACGCGCTGGACGGTGTGGCCCTTGATGTCGAGGCCGAGGATGGCCTGCGCATGCTCGAACGCCTCGTCCGGGGTCTTCGCGACCTTCACGCCGCCGGCCTTGCCGCGACCGCCGACCTTCACCTGCGCCTTGACGACCACGACGCCACCGATCTTCTCGGCCGCCGCCTTCGCCTGCTCGGGGGTGTCGGCGATGATCCCCTGCAACACGGGGACGCCGTAGGACTCGAAGAGGTCCCTGGCCTGATACTCGAAAAGATCCACGCTGTTCTTCTTCCCGCACGGTTCGTGCGATCGGCATCGGTTTCCCGGTCGCGCACTCCACATCGAGGGTCGCTCGATGTCGAGACAACGGCCGCCACGCAGCCTAGCGCTGCTCGGTGGACGGCCGGTGCACGGATGCCAGGCCCCGGTCCGCTCAGACGCGCATGAGCCGCTGCGCGCACCGCTGGGACCGACCCGAGCTGGCGCTCGGCACTGTGGATCGGTGCACCCCGAACTCCGTACCCGCGCCACCGAGGTCTTCGGCTGGAAGCTCCGCCCCGACCAGGAGTCCGTCATCGACGCGGTGCTCGAGGGCCGCGACGCCCTGGCGGTCATGCCCACCGGATCGGGCAAGTCCGCGATCTACCAGGTCGCCGGCCTCGGACTGGACGGCCTCGTCGTGGTCGTCTCCCCGCTCGTGGCGCTGCAGGAGGACCAGGTGGTCGGGCTCGAGCACCATCCCGACGCCCCCCGCGCCGTCGCCCTGAACGCCACGAAGAAGGCACGGGACGTCGCCGATGCATGGGACGCCGTCACCGCGGGCGAGGTCGGCTACGTGTTCCTGGCCCCCGAACAGCTGGTGAAGGACGACGTGCTCGAGCGCCTCCGCGACGCCGGGGTCGCACTGGTCGCCGTCGACGAGGCGCACTGCATCTCGTCGTGGGGCCATGACTTCCGACCCGACTACCTGGCGCTCGGCGAGGTCGCGGAGCGCCTGGGCCGCCCGCCGGTGCTCGCCCTGACCGCGACGGGGTCCGCTCCGGTCCGGGACGACATCGTCGAGCGGCTCGGCATGCGCGACCCGTTCGTGCTCGCCTCGGGGTTCGACCGTCCCGGTATCCGGCTCGAGGTGGTGCGGCACGCCGAGGACGCCGAGAAGCGCCAGGCCGTGGTCGACCAGGTCGCCGAGCTCGACGGTCCCACGGTCGTCTACGTCGCCACCCGCGCGGCAACGACGGAGTACGCCGACGCCCTCGCCGCCCGCGGTCGTCGTGCGCAGCCGTACCACGCCGGCATGCGGGTGGCGGAGCGCGAGGCCGTGCACACCGGGTTCCTGGACGGCGACGTCGACGTGGTGGTCGCGACGAGCGCCTTCGGCATGGGCATCGACAAGCCCGACGTCCGGTACGTCGTGCACGCCGACGTCCCCGAGTCGATCGACGCCTACTACCAGGAGATCGGGCGGGCCGGGCGGGATGCCGAACCGGCCGGCGCCACCCTGCACTACCGCGCCGAGGACTTCGGCCTGCGCACGTTCTTCGCGTCCGGCTCGCCGCGACCGGCCTCGGTCCGGGCCGTGTTCGACGCCGTCCCGGTGACCGGTTCGATCGCCCGCTCCGCACTGGTGGAGGCCGCCGGCCTGTCGGCCCGCACCGCTGGACGAGCACTCAACGCCCTGCTCGACGCCGGCGCCCTGCGCGACGACGTGGACGGTGTCTCCCGGGTGCCGGACGGCCCGCAGGACGCCGACCGTGCGGCACGTGCCACCGCCGACCGTGCTGCCGAACGGGAACGGGTCGAGGAGTCCCGCATCGCGATGATGCGTCAGCTCGCCGAGACGACGGGGTGCCGCCGGCAGTTCCTGCTCGGCTACTTCGGCGACGAGCTACCGGAGCCGTGCGGCAACTGCGACACCTGCTCGTCCGGCACGGCACACGAGGCCTCCGCCCACGTCGCCGACGGTGCGAACGACGAAGCGTGGCCGCCGGATGCGCGCGTCGAGCACGCCGAGTGGGGCACGGGCGTGGTGATGAGCACGGAAGAGGACCGCATCACGGTGTTCTTCGAGTCCGCCGGCTACCGCACCCTCGCACTCGCCGACGTCGAGCAACGCGACCTGCTCGAACGCGTCTGACAGCGGCACGGACGAATCGCACCGACGGCCAGCGCACGGGCCCGGACGGCCCGGACGACCCGGGCGGGGAAGGCGCGGTCGCTCGACCACCCGTCGGCGACCGCGCTCCACTCCCCCGAGCATCGGCGATGCTGCCGTGGCGGTGTGACCGGAAGGTGACGCCCGGGTGAACACGACACGAAACCGGACGGCCGCCAAGCGCCGGCGGGTAGGCAGGAAGCCCGCAACGGAAAGGAACCACCATGAGCGACCCCGGCATCAGCCCCGTCGACGACTTCGAGTCCCAGCAGCGTCGCGACGACGACATCGACCGTGAGCACGTCGGCCCGTACGAGGTGGACGAGGCCGAGGAGTCCCTCGAGACGGTGACGAACGACGCGGTCGCCGGCGAGACGGTGGAGCCGCAGCCCGGTGACGGCTCCGACGACGGTCCGACCGGCGGATCCCCGCGCGAGGGCTCGCCCGACCTGTGGGAGCACGAGAACGAGCAGGACGAGGACCGCGCCGACCTCGGCAACGACCTCGGCACGAAGCCGCTCTGAGCGCTGACCTGATCAGGCTCCCCCGGAACACGGCTCGGTAGCATCGGGCCGTGTTCCGACGAGTCCGCTCCAGCGTCCGCAGCATGCCCTCGGCAGCGCGGCTGCTGGCGGTCGCGGCGATGCTGCTGGTCGCCGCCGCGGCACACCTCGCCGCCCGCTCGGAGCCCGGTGGCCGCTGGGTCCCGCTCCTCGTCGTCGGTGTCGTCGGTGCGGTCGTCACCGGATCACCGACCCGCCTCTGGCCGCTCCCCGCGATCTGGCTCGTCGCGACGCTCCTCGCCCTGACCGGTGACGCGCCCGTTGACGCCTCGTACGCACTGGTCGCCCTGGTCGTCGGCGCGGTCGTGCTCCTGGCGGCGATCGCCGTGGACCTCCGGCCCGTCCTGCGGGTGCGACGCCGACGGGGTGCGGCGTGACCACCCCACGGCCTGGAGGCGCGACACACGACCCGCACCGTGCCTCCCGTCCGCCTGCTGGTCGCGTCCACGACCGTCACCTGCGTCGGTTCCTCGCCGACAGCACCCCCGTGGCCGCGGGCGGCCGCGCCATCCTGCTGCAGATCGCCGACCCGGTCGTCGCGGCCGGTGTCCGACGGCACTCGGACTTCGCCAGGCGACCCCAGCAGCGGCTCGCCCACACCCTGATGTTCGTCTACGCCGTCGTCATCGGCACGGAGACCGACTCGGCGACCGCAGCGGGCTTCGTCAACCGTGCGCACCGGCCCGTCGCCGGCGCCGACGACGTCGACCGGCAGCTCTGGGTGGCCGCGACCCTGTTCGACTCCGCGCGGCGGGCGCACGACCTGTTCGGCACACGCGTCTCCGCGGCCCGCGCCGAGCAGGTCCTCGCCGCCTACGCTCCGATCGCCACCGCACTGCGGGTGCCGCCGGAGCGTTGGCCGACCTCGGTGGCGGCGTTCGACCGGTACTGGCAGCGGACGCTGGAGGGGCTCGAGGTCACCGACGACGCCCGCGGGGTCGTCCGCGACCTGCTGCACCCGCGGTTCGCGCCGCTGTGGGTGCGGGCGGCGATGCCCCTCGTCCGCATCGTGACCGTGGGGATGCTGCCGGAACGGGTGCGCACGGCGTACGGCTTCGCGTGGGGGCCGCGAGAGGAACGGCGTTTCCGGCGCACCGTCCGGGTGGTGGCCGGGGTGCGGGCGCTCGTGCCGAGGGTGCTGCTGCGGCTGCCGGGGCCGTTGCTGCTGCGGGCGATGCGGCGGACCGCGGAGCGGTACGCGACGGCCGCTGCTGGTGCTGGTGCTGGTGCTGGTCAGCCTGCGAGTACCCGCACGGCGTAGTCCCCCACCATCACGACGTCACCGGGCCGGGCGATGACCTGTGCGCCGCCCACGCTGGGTTCCTGCGCACCGGATGCGCGGACGACCACCGTGCCGTTCGAGGATCCGAGGTCCTCGACCACCAGGCCGCCGTCCCCGGTCGGCCGCATCGCGGCGTGCTCGCGCGACACCGACTTCCCCGGGTCGTCGAGCAACACGGCTCGTCGCCCCGGCGCGGTCGGGACCCGTCGCCCCACGACGACCGGCTGGTCGAGCGGCACGACGGTGCCCGGCGCGACCTCGAGCACGAGTCGCGGCACGATGCCGATCGTCGGCAGCGGCTGCTCCGTCCGGACGACGGCGTCCGGTTCGTCGTCCGACACCGGAGCCGCGGGCAGCACCCAGGCACGGGACAGGTACCCGGCCTGCCGGTCGCGCTCGACGTCGGCACGCGTGACCACCGGGCGCTTCGGAGTGTCGTCGTCCTTCCGGCGTCGAGCCACCGTGTACCCCTCGTTCTGGTGATTGTTCAGAAGTGGTGCGAGATGCAACGCGATCAAGTATGGTCGAACCGCGCCGGGGGTCGCCCGGTACTTCACATACGCATCGGGAGGGCATGCGCCATGGCCAATGTCAACGTCACCTACGACGATCTTCGCAACCAGGCTTCGCAGCTTCGCAACGGCCAGAAGGCCATCGAAGACCAGCTGAGCCAGCTCAAGAGCCAGATCGACAACCTCGTCTCGTCGGGCTACGTCACCGACAAGTCCTCGAAGGCCTTCGACTCGACGTACTCGGAGTTCAACTCCGGCGCGACGCAGACGATCCAGGCCATCGACGGCATGGCCGGGTTCCTCGAGAGCGCGGCGAACACCCTCGAGTCGACCGACGAGCAGCTCGCGTCCAGCATCGGCTGAGACCGGCTCGGAACGGTGGTGGCCGGCGTCTTCGGGCGTCGGCCACCGCTCTCGCTGCTCCGGCAGCACACACTTCGAATGACGACTTGACCAACGGGGGGACCGTGGGCGGCACGCTCAAACTCGATCTCGACATGATCGGCGGCCTGGCAGCTGATCTCTCGCGGCTGCACGGCGACTTCGAACACGTCGCCTCGACTGCTGCTGACTACAAGTCCGGAGTCGGCTCGTCGACCATCGTCAGTGCGATCGATGAGTTCGCCAGCAACTGGGACATCCGCCGGGGGCGACTCCAAGAGTCCATCAAGGCGGTCGCCGAGATGGCTGAGAGCGCACACGACGGTTTCACGCAGACCGAGGTCGAACTCGCCAACAAGATCCTCGGGAAGGACAGCTGATGGCGCGTCCCACCGACTGGAGCGCCGTCGACCTGCCGATCGACCCGGTGCCCGGCGATCCCACGGAGATCCGCCAGTCCGCATCGGGCGCTCGTTCGATCGAACGGGCCATCACCGAGCAGGTCAACCGCCTCAATTCCCTCAAGGACGGCGAGGGTTGGGAGAGCGAGTCGGGTACCAAGTTCCGCGACTCGGCCGGTGACCTCGCCGGCGCCATCGAGAAGGCAAAGGGTCGCTACACCCAACTCGCCGCGGCGCTCGACGACTGGGCGAACGGGCTCGAGGGCATCCAGCAGGAAGCCGATGCTGCCCTCGCCCGGGCGCAAGAGGCCCAGGACGCGCACCGAGCCGCCGCCGGCCAGACCCTGACCGCCGCGCCGGACACGCCGGAGCACCAGGACCAGGTCGACGCGCAGGACCGGGCGGTGGACGCTGCGCAGAGCGACATCGACGCAGCGAAGGCGATCATCTTCCGTCTCGCGGGGCGGTTCGGCGAGGAAGGCGAGTACGGGGACCTCGCGAGCCGGGTCGCCGATCGCATCCGTTCCGGCGCGGACGACGGGCTGAAGGACGGCTGGTTCGACCACGTGAAGCAGGCGATCCACGATGCGCGGGGGGTGCTCAACGTCATCAAGGACGCTCTGGACTTCGTCAGCACGTTCGTCATGCCGGTTCTGCTCCTGGCTGGCGTCATCTTCCCTGCGTTCATGCCGATCGCCCTCGCAATCGGGGTCGCTGTATCGGCATTGTCCTTCGGCATCACGGCTCTGCAGGGTCTCGCCGGGGACGTTTCTGGCGGCGAGGTCGCGAAAGCGGCAGGCATGCTGGCGCTCTCCGCTGTCGGGGGCGCGGCCGGCAAGCTCGTGATGAAGGCGATGCCCGCCCTCCGGACCGCCGTTGCCGAATCTGGCGGCCTCATGGGAGCGAGGACCACCGCGGCGCGGGGCGGCTCGATCGCCGATGAGGCTTCGTCCTTCCTGCGGGCACGCTCATCGACGCTGGACGCCGTCGACGACGTGCTCGGTAGCAAGAAGACCGCGCTGATCGGCGAGACGCCGGTCGGCAACGTCTACAAGATCCACGAGCTCAAGTCGCTGGCTGAGCCGACCGAGGCAATCAAGAAGCTGACGATGCCCATGAGCGTTGGCGCCTGGGGTCAGGCCGGTGTCGGGGGAATCGGAGCATACGACCAGCTCAACGGCATGGGCGACCTCGGCAACGACCTTCGTAACGGGTGGCAGGACTACTGGGCGACGAAGTCCGAAGTGCATGTCGGGTCGCTGTGACCGTGCGCTACCGTCTCACCCTCCCCGAGGGCTGGCGTCGCTACGGGTTGGCCGATTCGACCGCGGCGAAGCGATTCATCGCTGCGTGGGCTCCCGAGGTCATGACCGGCGATGACCCGAGGATCGTCCAAGCTCGACACCGTTTAATCGATGATGCCCGACGAGCGTTCGCAACAGCGCTGGACGCGGGTTCGGTTGACATTTACACCTTCAGCGCCGTCGTGGCTGGTGCGCGTCTCGCGATGATGTTCACAGTCGGCCTGACCTACTTGGGCCCGGGCTTCGGCATCGCCGAACTCGAAAAGCTCGCCGACGGGATGTCTGTCACCGATGAGGACGTGTTCGCCCTCGACATCCCGGCAGGCCGCGCGGTCCGCATGCGTCAAGACGACGTACTCGACCTCGAGCCCTCGACGGCAGCGGAGCGGGTCAGCCTCGTGGCAGCGGCCGCAGAAGCTTCCGCTGCTCTCGGCGAGATCGGCCGAGCACTTGGGGAGCTCCCGAAGCACGAGTCACGGACTGCTGTGACGTACCTGCTCCCGGCGCCGGGGGCGGCACACTTCTTCGCAGTGCTCAGCGGTCGCTTCGTCGGAGCCGAACACCTGGAGGCTCGGGTGAACCATTTCGACCTCCTGATGGCTGGCTTCACGTGGGACGGCGACGATTGACCGTGCAACTGGTTCTCCCTACGTCCCTCCCGATCGTTCTCGGGGGCAGCGGGGCGCTAACGATCGACTCCAGTGTGGCCGACTCGGACGATGCACAGGCCCGGTGGTCGGTGGTTCTGTCTGACCACGAGGTCGGTGAGATGGCGGCGTGGTGGGTCGAACTCGAGGGCAAGACGCCAGGAGAAGTTCGCAACACGCTCCGAGGGAACCGGGCTGCTACGAGCTCTGACGAGGAGTACCGAGACACCGCGGCAGGCCCGGCGCTCCGATTGCGCGGGCGATCCACGCTCACGCGCGACGAAGGTCTGCCAGTCGTCGTCGATGAGGTGCTGTGGTCCTGGGTCAGTGGTACCCATCTGCTCGTGCTCTCTTCCCATACGCTGTTCCTCGTGCTTGCGGACTACGTTGCCGAGATCGTCGACCTTGCAGCGGCTGCACTCCGCGTGGAGTTCGATGACTGAAACGATCGCGCACGCAGCGCTCCTCAGCGACCGCCGCTCGTCTCGGGGCCAGTACGAAGTGCTCTTGCTCGTCGATCACTGCCTTGTGGCGCAGACGACGGAGGGGCTTGTGCCGCTCACGGGCAAGATCGTTTCCGCTCGAGTTCTCGACTGGATGGACGTGCCGCGAAGTCTCCTGTCCAAACCAGGCAACGGTGCGGTCGCCGTGCAAGACGACCGAGGTCAGACGTTCGTCATCCCGATCGATGCGTGGTGGATGGCGCCACCATTGGCCGCGAGCTTGCCAGTTGCTCTCGAATCGAGCGGACTCTCCACGCTCGTCGAGCGTTTCGGGGCCACGCCCTCCACGTCCGCGATCGATCAGCGTGCATCCGTCATCCTCCCGCTGCCGAAATCGGCGGTCAGCCGGGCGGAACGAACCACACGTGTCTTGCTCCTCGGAAGTGGCGTGCTCCTTCCACTTTCGGCTGCAGCCGCTCTGCTGGTCGCTGCCTTTGCGCATGTCCTCCCTCCCGCACTGTGGAGCGTGCCCCAGCTCGTGATGTCGTTGGCCACGATCGCTGCGAGCGTCAGCGTCGTGCGCGGGCGGAAGCGGGTCACAGAAGCGGCGGTCGCTTTCCGCCGTGAGGTGAAGCCATCCGGTCCGAGATGGTTCGCAGAAAACGCATCGATCGGAGTCGACGAGCGAGGCCGTCTTGTAGTCGTTGACGGTCAGGGGCTGTGGCACCGCATGGAGACGGCGCGGTCGACCTCGGCATCGGCCGCGGTGTCCAACGTCGTCTTCTCGGATCAGAACGGTGGTTGCGCCCTCCTTCTCGACGCCACCGGCACCGTGCGTCTCCAGCTCGGCGCGGCTTTGTGGTACCCGGAGGGGAGCGACAGGCTCCGGTCCTTCTTCCACGCAAACGGGATCCTCACCAAGGCGGCGTCCGACTCACGACATTCGCCAGATGTGGCACTCGGTTTGCTCACGCACGTCGATGAACCGAAGCGTTCCCTCTCCGAGCAGAACGCCTTGTGCGTCGCGCGGGTGACCCCGCTTGCCGGAGGGGTGCTCGTACCCATCGTCGCGGCGGCCATCTCGGCGAGCGCAGGCCAGGTTTGGGCTGCGGTGCTGTGTGTGCTGGCCGCTGCCGTGAATATCGGTGTCATTGCCCGAATCAGCTGGGTCGAGACCTCTGTTCGAGTCGGGGATAATCCGGTCCGGCGCAAGCGATTCCCCGGCGTGCACCTCCGCGGGCGGGCGCTCCTGCTCGTGGCCTTGGTGGTCGTCTGCCTTCTCGTCGCCATCTCGGCAGGACGCTCAGCTCGTTGGGACCTCGTCGGCATCGCGATCGCGATCCTCATCTCGGTTCCAACCGTGATGTGGGTTGCCTACCGCCGTCGGTCGCTCATAGAGGGCGTCGGATTCCTTCGGTTGCCGTCCTGGTGGGCAAGCGGAGCACCGCCGGTTGAAGGGACAGGCAGATGACGATCTACTTCCGTACGAGTCCAGCTTGGACGTTCATGGCGCCGGGCTCGCCGGAATACGAGGCCGATCTCATTGCATCAGCACTCGAGAAGGACTCCCCCAAACCACTCAAGCGGCGCGACAGCGAACAGCTGCGCGGACGACTCACTGAACTCGCCCGTTACCAGGAACGAGTGAGCGCGCCTGACTTCGCGGTCTTGACGTCGATCACGCCGACGACCCGCGTCCTCGCTTCCGTCTCCGTACACTTCGTCGACGACGAGAACAGCCTTGAGCGAATCGTCGAAGATGCTTGGGACGAGCGTCGCGTCGGGCGTTTGCTCGCCGACCCCGCCATCTCAAGCACCCAGACATTGCTCGGGCTCGGTACAAGAATCCATCTGAGGCACAAACCGGAGGCGGGCGGCCTCTTCCGTCGCGCGCCGACGATGGTATCCGTCCGTTGGGTTCTGCCGTACCAAGAAGGCGTCCGTGACCGCGTGTGCCTTGTCACCGGGATGATCCCCGATGAAACAGACGCAGAGATCGCGGTACCGGAGATCGATCGCTTCGCCCTCGACATCAGTCAACGGCCTCATGGATCCGCCGACGAGTCCCACGCTCGAGGCGACAAGTGAGTGGATTCGAGCAGTGCGGTCCCCGTCGTGCGAGGGGTGGACGACGACACTCGGCCCTTCAGCGGGGTGGCCCAGGGAGTCGACGAGGCATGGCTGCCCGGACCGAACAACCTCGGCGACGTCCACAGCAAGAAGATCATGAAGTGGGCGCGACTGACGGTGCGGGAAATCCTGCCGCGCCGGATGTTCAGCACAGGATGCCGAGGGACCGAACACTCGACGACGGAGGCCTGATGGGGCTCGAATTCGACTACGTGAACGCCTGGACGAAGTTCATCGACGGTGATCCTGAGACGACGGGACGAGACGCCGCCGCGAACGCGATCCGGCACGCACAGTGCCGGGTCCCGAAGCGGGCCGCCGCCATCGAAGCAGAGATGCGCGAACTGGCACACCTCCGTGATGCGTTCGATGCCCACGACTTCTTCGTCCTCACAACCGACGCCCCGACCGTCGAGATGATTGCCTACACGATCGTCCAGTACGAGCGCGGTCTCGAGGCGGCTGACCGTGCGGTCGACGAGGCGATTGCGCCCGTTCCCAACCGAACCGGACAGCCGGATGTCTCGACGGTGACGACGGCGCTCAGGACGGCGACACGGATCCTCGACCGGACGGAGACACCAGCATCTTCCCGATTCCGACGCGCGGCCCCTTCCACGATGATCCGCTGGGTCCAGCCCATCGAGCAGCTCACCGAGCCCATCACCGCGGTCCTGACGACGGTCATCCCGAAGCGCACGGACGAGTCGTTCGCTGCGCCGCTGGTCGGTCAGTTCGCCCTCGGGCTCGTGGTGACCCCGGGCGCAGAGTGACAGCCGTCAGGTTGACCCACCGGGTCTCGTTGTACGTACCCGGAGCAGAGGAGGACTGGATCGTCGTTCCGAACGACTTCCAGAACGCTTCTGACCGGAAGATCGCCAAGTGGGCTGCATCTGCTGCCCGGTCAGTTCTCCCGAAGCGGCTCTTCGGGCAGGATCCACAACAGTTCCCGATACAGGCTTCGCTCGCCGCCGCTGCTGCCATGACCAGCCGCAACGAGCGAGCCTACGTCCTCCGGGCAACTCTTCCGGACCAGTTCCTGCCGGTTCGGCTGCGGTGGGTGAGGTTGGGAAACTCCCCGCGGCAGACGCTCCTCGAGCTCGCAACGCCGGACTTGAAGCAGACCACACTCGGCACTCCCGCGGAGTGGTTGTCCCCGTTGGGAACCAGTGGACTTCGCACCTCGATCACTCGCGATCACTCCGAGCACGGCTACATTGCAGCGTTCCCGCTCGACGACATCGGCGTGCAAGTCAAGGTGGACGTCGACGGCCGCGCGTTGCGCGCCATCCAAGGGGCAGTTGCTGATCTCCTCCAGCGCATTCGCCTGGCGGGCTGATGAACTCCTCTCGCCGTGGTCAGGAGAAGCCCTGAACGCCGTAACCCTCGCGCAGGGTCACAGGTCTCGCTCTGCCTCGCGACCTCCGAAAGCGAATCAAACAGGCAGGGGACGACTGAATTGGAGATCGTAGCCCGGGGAGTCGACGGAGCATGGCTGCCCGTACCGAACAACCTCGGCCACGCCCCCAGCAAGAAGATCATGAAGTGGGCGCAACCGACGGTGCGGGACATTCTGCCGCGCAAGGTCTTCAGCCCGCATCCGAAGCAGATGTTCCTCCAGACGCTCTTCGGTTCAGTGGCACAGGCGACCCAACCGAACGAGCAGTACTTCATCCATCGGGCAGCGCTCCCGGCCGAGGTCCTCTTGGTCCGCGTCCGGTGGGAACCGGCCGAGCCGGACCTGACCGCGCATCTCCGCCGCCTCGTCGGCCCAGGGTACAGCAGCGACGTCGTGGTCGGCCTCGCATCACCGGCAGTCATCGCTCCAGGCATCGAGGGGTGGCGAGCCGAACTCCAGCGCGGTCAGGACGTCGTCGGTCATGTCGCTGGGTTCCGGTGCGACCGCCTGTCCGTCCAACTCCGTGTCGAACTCCCGCCGGAGTACCTCGAGCCGGTCCAGCCCGATGTCGAGCAACTCGCCCGATCCCTCAAGGCGGTCTGATCCCCGTGTATGTCGATCGTCTCACTGCGCTGACCGAGCGACCGATGTCACAGCCCGCGCGATTGCGGTGGTTCTGGACGGTGGCCGCGGTCAGTTGGAGCGCTGTGGCGGCGTGGATAGCGTTCCGCGGCGACGCTCCACGGTGGCCGGCTTCCATCATCCTCGCCTTCGTCTGCGGCGCCATCGGACTCTGTTTCTTCGTCATGCTGCTCTTCGGCGGCCGGCCAACGCGTCGGCAGTTCCTCCGAGCAGCGTGCACCATCGTCGCCGGCCACGCCCTGATCGTGCTCGCGCTCGACTTTGCCCTCATCCCCGCGCCGAGCCGCTTGGCCGTCGCCGTCGACGCGGTGCTGATAGACCCCGGACTCGGCATCGTCTTCGCGAGCTTCGGTGTGCTCGCGGTCGTGTCCGCGGTGGCCGTGGCCCTGGGGATCGCATTCACCCTCGATCTCGTCAACAAGGCCGTCCGAGAGTCCGGCGAGAACCCACGCAAGCGCGTCCGGACGCTGTCCCTGGCCGCCGGGGTGCTGGGCATCACGCTGGCGTTCCTCAGCGTCACCATCACGCCGCACCCTCTCGCCATGCCGACGAGCATCCGCGGACGCGGTGCCGGAGCTGCCGAGCTCTTCTACCTGTTCTTGCAGTCGTTCGGGATGACCGAGACACGCCCCGGCTGGTTCCCGCTGACCGTCAACGTGCTGTTCGTCGTTTCGCTGGTCTTGATCGCCCAGTTCGCCACCAGCCCGCTGTGGTCGCGGTTGATCCCTGAGAAGCGCACGACGTGACCCGACCCCGATTCCTCCACCGCGCCTCCAGACCGCACTCGGTCTCCACAGGGACGACCGGGCCGCGCCTGCCGGACCGGAGAACCTGCGAGAATCAGGCCATGAGCGGCAGCATGACGCTGCGGGGGGCCTCGTCCGACCACCGCGCTGCGACCACGACGACCACGATCTCCGGTGCGGGGCGCTCCACGTGCGCCTGACGTTCACCGCGAGCCACCTTCCGTCGAGCGCCTCCGCCGACTTCGTGGTGGAGTGCGACGAGGACACCCTGCTCGGCGAGATCGTCGAGATCGTCGCCAAGCGGCTCGGGCAAGGGGCCACGTCGATCGTCGACGTCGCGGTCGACTCCGTCCCGACCACCCCGCACGCACGCATCGGTGACGGTGTGCTGCTCGAGGGCGCTCGGCTGACGTTCGGCGCACCGGCACCGGTGCTGCCCCTGCCGGGGGACCTGCCGAGCGTGCGGATCGTCGGCGGACCGGGTGCCGGCACGGTGGTGGTGCTCGATGCGGGCATCGCGCACGTCGGTTCGGCGCCCGATGCGACGGTGCCCCTGCCGGACCGGAGCGCACCGGAGTACGCCGCGATCCTGCGGCTCGACCTCAACCGTCGGTTCACGATCACGCCGACCGAAGGCTCCACGGTGCTGGTGGACCGCACCGAGGTCGACGACGAGACCCCGGTCGAGCCGGGCAGCATCGTCACGATCGGCGACACCCTGCTGTCGGTCGCGGTGCCGGACGCCGACCGAGCGGCGATCACCCTGACCGCCGGTGGCGGCTCGCTCGACTACACCCGGCCGCCGCGGCTCCTGCCCGAGGACCACCCGTCCGTGTTCAAGCTGCCGGCCGTGCCGGCGCAGCAGTCACGTCGGTCCATCCCGATCATCGCGGCGCTCGCGCCGCTCGGCATGGCCGCCGTGATGATCTCGATCTTCCACAACGTTGCGTACCTCGCGTTCGGTCTGATGTCGCCGATCATCATGTTCGGCAACGCCTGGTGGGACCGTCGGAACGGCAAGAAGACCCACAAGCAGCGCGTTGCCGAGTACGAAGAGACCAAGAAGGCGGTCGAGGCCGACGCCCTGGAGGCAGTGGTCCGGTACCAGCGCGAGCTGCGGACGAGCGCACCAGACCCCGCGACCGTCCTCGACGTCGCGTTGCGGCGTCGCGCTCGCCTGTGGGAGCGCCGCCGGACCGATCCCGACTACCTGACGCTCCGCGTCGGGACCGCTGACGTCCCGTCCGGCGTCGTGCTCGAGGACCCGTCGGCGCTCGAGCACCGTCGCGCGGTCGACAAGCTGGCAGAGGACGTGCCGGTGATCGTCGACCTCGGCGTGCAGGGCGTCGTCGGCGTCGCGGGCCGAGACGAGCACACGCGGCACCTGACGTCGTGGTTCGTGGCGCAGCTCGCGGTGCTCCAGAGTCCGCGTGACACGCAGTTCGTCGTGCTGACGGACGCCCGGTCGGCCGATGAGTGGGCGTGGTTGCGGTGGATCCCGCAGGCCCGACCAGGCTTCGGGCAGGACGCCGTGATCGCGATCGGCAACGACGCCGAGACGCTCGGCGCCCGGGTGGCCGAAGTCGGTCAGCTGATCGACGCGCGACAGCGGGCGATGCGTGAGTCGAACATGCGCGGGATCCCCGGTCCGGACATCGTCGTCGTGCTCGACGGCGCCCGGCGGCTCCGAGCGCTGCCCGGTCTGATCCGCATCCTCAAGGAAGGGCCGGCTGTCGGCGTCCGAGCGATCTGCATCGAGGAAGAGGCACGGCTGCTGCCCGAGGAGTGCTCCGTCGTCGTCACCGTCGGGCCGGAACGCATCCGGGTCGCCGCGCAGCGCCAGGCGACGGTCACCGACGTGCGGCCCGACCGGATCCCGGACGGCTGGTTCGAGACGGTCGCCCGAGCGGTGGCGCCGATGGTCGACGCCGATGACGAGAGCGACGCCGGCGGACTGCCCACGTCGTCGCGGTTGCTCGACGTCATGCTGCTCGAACCGCCGACGGCCCGGGCGATCACCGGGAAGTGGTCCGTGCGCCCACGCACCACCGAGGTCGTCGTGGGCGAGAGCCTCGACGGACCGTTCGCGTTCGACCTGCGGAAGGACGGCCCTCACGGCCTCGTCGCCGGCACGACGGGTTCGGGCAAGTCCGAGCTCCTGCAGACGATCGTCGCGTCGCTCGCGGCGACCAACACTCCAGAGGGCATGAACTTCGTCCTCATCGACTACAAGGGCGGGGCTGCCTTCCGCGACTTCGCGCCGCTGCCGCACACCGTCGGCATGGTGACCGACCTCGACACGCACCTGGTGGAGCGAGCGCTCGAGTCCCTGGGTGCCGAACTCCGTCGTCGTGAGCACCTGTTGGCCGATGCGGCAGCGAAGGACATCGAGGACTACCTCGACCGCCTCGGTCGTGGTGAACCGCTGCCGCCGATGCCGCGGCTGCTCATCGTCATCGACGAGTTCGCGAGCCTGGTGCGGGAGCTGCCCGACTTCGTGACCGGCCTGGTGAACATCGCCCAGCGCGGTCGATCCCTCGGCATCCACCTGATCCTCGCCACGCAGCGTCCGACCGGTGTCGTCTCGAACGACATCCGCGCGAACACGAACCTGCGGATCGCACTGCGGGTCACCGACTCGAGCGAGAGCACCGACGTGATCGACGCCGGCGACGCGGCCCAGATCCAGAAGAGCACCCCCGGCCGCGGGTACATCCGTCTGGGCGCCGGGGCGCTGCTGCCGTTCCAGTCGGGTCGCGTCGGTGGCCGTCGCCCCGGACAGTCGACCCAGCGCAAGCAGGTCTGGGCAGGTGCGGTCTCGTGGTCGGCGCTCGGTACCGCACCGCCCGCACCACCGAAGTCCGAGGTGCAGCACACCGACGAGCGAACCGACCTGCAGGAGCTCGTCGGCGCCGTGACCGAGGCCGCGGTGGAGCTCGGCGGTCCGGCTCCGTACCGTCCCTGGCTCGATGCCCTGCCGGAGACGCTGCTCTTCACTGACCTCAACGACCGCGCGTGGGAACTCGACGACAGCACCGCCACGGATGCACGGGTGGGTCCGCTGCCGTTCGCGCTGCAGGACTTCCCCGGTGAGCAGGCGCAGCGTGTGCGCAGCCTCGACCTCGACTCCGACGGGCACCTCTACGTCGTGGGTGCCCCGCGGAGCGGCCGGTCGCAGGTGCTCCGGACCCTCGCGGCAGCCATCGCCCGAAACACCTCGGCGGCCGACGTCCACGTGTACGCGCTCGACTGCGGCAACGGCGCGCTGCTGCCGATCCAGGCGCTCCCGCACGCCGGCGCCGTCGTCCAGCGTGTCCAGACCGAACGAGCGCAGCGGCTGCTGACCAAGCTGGCCCAGGAGCTCGCCCGGCGCCAGCAGGTGCTGGCTGACGGCGGTTTCGCCAGCATCGTCGAGCAGCGTGCCGCGGCCGTCGTGCCGGCGGAACGTCTGCCGCACATCGTCTTCATGCTCGACCGCTGGGAGGGCTTCGTCGGCTCACTCGGCGAGCTCGACCACGGCGCTCCGACCGACCAGGTGATGACGTTGCTCCGCGAAGGCGCCAGCGTCGGCATCCACCTGGTCGTCACCGGAGACCGACAGCTGCTCTCGAGTCGGATGGCCACCCTGGTGGAGGACAAGCTCGTCCTCCGGCTGTCGGACCGGGGCGACTACGGGCTGGCGTCGCTCAACCCGCGGAAGCTGCCGGAGCAGGTCCCCGACGGACGCGCGTTCGCCTCCGAGTCCGCGACGGAGACACAGATCGCGCTGCTCGCCGCAGCCGGCACCGGGCAGTCGCAGGCCGCCGCCATCACGGCCCTCGCCACCTTCGCGAACGAACGCGACCTGGCCGTCGAACGCAGCCGACGTCCCTTCCGCGTCGACCAGCTGTCCGGCCCGGTGCCGTTCGAGCGGGCATGGGAGATGCGCGATGACGACGCCGGCCTGTTCGGTCTGGTCGGCATCGGCGGCGACGACCTCACCGCGATCGGGCCTGACCTGGCCGCGGCCGGTTCGTTCGTCGTCGGTGGACCCGCGAAGTCCGGACGGAGCGCCGTCCTGCTCTCGATGACCCGTTCGGTCCTGCGCGAGGGTGGCGAGGTCGTGCTCGTGACCCCGCGGCAGTCCCCGCTCCGTGCGCTGGCCGCGGAACCGGGTGTCCTGGCGGCACACGAGGGTGCCGATCTGACCGAGGACGACCTCGCACCCCTGTTCGACGGGCAGCCCGGTCGACGCGTCCTGGTGATCGACGACGCCGAGCTCGTCAAGGACGCCCCGGCGAAGAGCTGGCTGCAGGGGTTCGTCAAGCGTGCGGCCGACAACGGTCAGGCGATCGTCGCAGCCGGACTGACCGCCGAGTTCGGTGTCGGGTTCACCGGCTGGCAGGTCGACATGAAGCGCAACCGCTCGGGAGCGCTGCTGAGCCCCCAGGCGATCACCGAGGGCGACCTGCTCGGCATGCGCCTGCCGCGGAGCAGCATCGTCGAGCGCGTCCAGGTCGGTTCCGCGATCGTGCACCTCGGCAACGGTGAGCTCGTGTCGGTGCAGGTCCCGACGCCGTGACACGTCGACACGGCAAGCGGCGATGACGACGCACGACCGGATCGCGTACCGGAACGGCACGAGCGCGCCGGCGACCGTGATCGTCGAGATGGACCTGACGAACCCCGATCATCAGGTGCGCTACACCGTGACCGTGTTGCTGCTGGGCGCAGAGCACACGGCCACGGCGTACGACGCCTTCGAGGCACTGAGCCTGGTGCGCGAGGCGCTCGACGACGAGGGCTGGCTCCTGGGCGTGCAGGGGGCACGCGTCGACGTGTGGCCGAGTGGGATGGCGCGACAGCAGGGCGGTGGCATGCGGGCGTACCGACTCCGCCGCGGTCGTCGGCCTCGGTTCAAGGACCTCGTCGATGTGTTCGCCCCGGCCGACGAACACCTCGGCACCGTGCAGGCGCAACGCGCGTTCGTCGAAGCGAAGTTCCCCGACGCCTGACCGGGTGCCGGCGACGACCGTCCGTTACTCCCTGAACACCGAGCCCCCGCGCACGGTTGGGTGGGTACATGTCCTCTGCCCCACTCTCCGGTGACGACTCCCTGCACCTGCCCGAGTTCGACAACCCGCCAGCGTCTCCGCTCGACCTCGCTCGCGAGTGGCTGTCCGCGGCGAAGGACCGGGAGGTCTCCGAGCCACTCTCGATGACCCTCGCCACGGCCGGTGCCGACGGCCGCGTGTCCGCTCGCACCGTCGACGTGAAGGGGATTGCGACCAACGGACTGGTCTTCGGTACGTCGGAGGACAGCCCGAAGGGCCGGCAGCTCGCCGAGAACCCGCACGCAGCCCTGCAGGCGTACTGGCGCGAGACGATGCAGCAGCTCCGGTTCGAGGGCCACGTGGTCCGGCTGTCGGATGCCGAGTCCGACGCCCTGTTCGCGGACCGCTCCCCGAAGTCTCGCGCCGCGACGGCCATCGCCGATCAGTCCGCCGTGCTCGAACCCCGCACCCTGCAGGACCTGATCGACGACGCGAACGACCTGCTCGACGACTCCGGCGACGACGTCCCCCGACCTGCACGATGGGTTGCCTGGCGTCTCGAGCCCGACATCGTGGAGTTCTGGCACGGCAGCCGTGACCGGATGCACCGACGACTGCAGTACGCACTCGCCGAGGGCGCCTGGACGGCCACACGCCTCCAGCCCTGAGGCCGACGGTCGGCGTTCAGTCCCTGGACCACCACGCCGGCTGAGCGGGTTCGACTCGGACCGTGAGCGTTCGAGCATCGTTCGATCGCTCCGCGATCACGAAGTGGCTCTCCGCTGGGTCGACGGTACCGATCCGCCACACCGGCCACGAGTGCGGCCCGAGTTCGGGATCGAACCACGGCGCGGGCCCGTTGTCGTCCTCGCGCAACGCGCGCCGGACGCTCTTCGGATCGAGCTCCGGGAATCCTCCGGCGCGTGTCGCCACGAGCATGCGCTCTGCTGCGGCGTCGGACCGTTCCGCCCGTGGGTTCCGGGTGATCCAGTGGGCGGCGAGGTACCCGATCACCACGAGGCCGATCGCCGCAACGGTCACGACCCACGGTCCAGCGTCGGGATCGACCGTGGGGATGCGATCGATGCCGGAGACCCCGACGATGAACCCCAGGACGCCGAGCACCCATCCGATGCCCGCGACGCGTTCGGCACGGTGCGACGCTCGAGCGAGGACGCAGCGTGCCTCGGCGACGTCCTCGATCGCAACCGAGATCGCCCCCACACCCGCGCCCGCACCGGTCTCCATCGGACCAGTCTCGCTCACGCCGCGTGCCCCTACCGCCCGATCGGGTTCACCATCTCCCCCGCCCGGATGAGCGACGCCGACTGGTCCGCCAGGTCCACCATCGACAGGGTGTTCCGCAGCTGCAACCGGTTCAGGCACGAGTGCTCGAACGTCGGCACCCGCAGGTCCAGGGGACGACGGCGGTCCGGGTGCGCGGCGGCGTGGGCGTCGATGCACTCCCCCACGACCTGCCAGAAGCGGGACTCCGGCAGCACCGCGTCGTCGTCGAGGATCGCGGCGACGAACCGCAGCACCCCGTCGAACACGTCGGTGAACACCGCGAGCGTGGCCTCGTCGTCGGACACCGGGTGCACGATCCGGTCGATGTCGGCGGGGACCGGACGGTCGTCGTGCCGACCGAGCACCGCGGCCTCCTCGCCGATGTCCTTCATCACGGCCCGGACCACGACGCCGTCGCGCACGACGAGCACCAGGTTCTCGCCGTGCGGCATGAACACCAGGTCATGCACGGTCAGGCAGTGCACGACGGGCAGCAGGTAGGCGTCGAGCCAGCGCCGGACCCAGACGTCGGCGGGCAGACCGGAGGCCTCGATCAGCGCTGATACGACGGCGTTCCCCGAGGCGTCCCGGTGCAGCAGCGCCGCCATCGTCAGCAGTCGCTCGCCGTCCGCCACCCGTGGCAGCGGACTCTCCCGCCACAGCGCCGCGAGCATCTTGCGCTGCGGCGAGGACACGTCGACCCGGTGGTAGGCGTCGCCCGTGTAGCCGATGGCGGCGTGCTCCCGGAGCACCGAGAACCCGGCGGCGGCGAGCGTGGGGTCGGCGGAGACGATCGACTCGACCCAGTCGTTCACGGCCGGGGTGTTCCGCATGTAGGCGGGCGACATCCCCCGCAGGAACCCCATGTTCTGCACGGCGAGCGCCGTCTTCACGTACGAGCGTGCCGGGTCGGTGCGGTTGAACGCGGTGCGGATGGACTGCTGCGGCTGGTACTCGTCGGGTCCCTCGCCCAGGTCGACCAGGTCTTGTCGGCCCAGGTCGGGTGCGAAGGTCACGGCGATCCGGTGCTGCCACTGCCAGGGGTGCACGGGCAGCCAGACGTAGTCGTCGGGGTCGAGCCCGCGCCGCTCCAGGGTGGCACGGAACCCGGCCAGGACCGCCGCCGACAGCTCGGACTCCCAGTGCGCCTGTTCGGTCCGGTCCGCGGCGAGCGCCAGGTGCGTGTGCTCGCGTCGGGCGGCGAGCCACCGGTACCGGAACCGGCCGCCGGACTCGGGCGCGAACGCCCGGTACTCGTCGAGCCCGAACCCGATCCGCCCGTTGGCGGCGACGAACGCCGGGTGCCCCTCGGTCATCGCCGCCTCGACGTCCTGGAACGACGCGACGACGTCCTCGACGGCCCCGGTCGAACCGGACGAACCAGCCGAATCGGTCGCACCGGACGACCCGGACGCGTCGGCGGACCCGGCCCCGCCCCGCCCCCGTGCCAGCTGCCCAGCCGACGCGTCCGGGTCGTCCGGTGCGAC
>NZ_QKSX01000021.1:0-67878 GCF_003234305.1 Curtobacterium sp. MCLR17_055 | reverse complement strand
GCCCCACACCCGAAGGACGCACCATGCCCGCACGTCGTTCCACCGCCCTCACCGCACTCGCCACCGGGGCCGTCGCGGTCCTCGCCCTGACCGGGTGCTCCACGTCGAGCTCCGCGTCGGACAGCTCCGGCCCCGTCACCGTCGACTTCTGGCACGCCATGTCCGGGCCGCCCGCGACCGAGCTCGACGCGCTCGTCGCCCGCTTCAACAAGGAGAACGACCAGCACATCACCGTGAAGTCGTCGTTCCAGGGCGACTACGCGGCCGTCCAGACGAAGTACACGGCGGCGGTGCAGTCCGGCTCGACGCCGGACCTGCTCATGATGAACGACGTGTCGACCGGCTTCATGATCGACTCCGGCCAGACGGTGTCCCCCGCGAAGATCAGCGGATCGACGTCGGGCACCGACACGATCGCCCCGGCCGCCGCCACGTACTACAGCGACGGCAAGTCACTCGCGGCGATGCCGTTCTCGGTCTCGATGCCCGTGCTCTACCTGAACAAGGCACTCGTCGCGAAGGCCGGCCTCGACGCCACGATGCCGCCGAAGACGCTGGCGCAGGTCGCGACCTGGGCCGAGAAGATCCACGCCGCGACCGGTGGCTACGGCATGAGCATGAACATGGGCGACTCGTGGATGCTCGAGGAGCTCAGCGCCTCGGGCGGCGAGCCCTTCTGCACGCCGGACAACGGCCGGAAGGGCAAGCCGGTCACCGGCGTTTCACTCACCTCGGACACCCAGGTGCAGTTCATGACCACGCTGCAGAAGCTCTACCAGGACGGCGCCGCCCTGAACCCCGGCACCGACTCGACCGTGCAGAACTCGGCGTTCTCGAGCAACAAGGTCGGGATGCTGCTGACCTCGTCCGGCGCCTACACGACGGTCGACCCGGACGGCTCGAAGTCGGTCGTCGCCCGGTTCCCCTCCACGTCGGCCTCCGACGACGCCGGCCAGGTCATCGGCGGCAACGCGCTGTGGATCTCCGGCAAGGGCCACTCGTCCGCCGAGCAGCAGGCGTCGTACACGTTCGCCAAGTGGCTCCAGACGCCGGACGTGCAGGCCGAGTGGGCGAAGGCGACCGGCTACGTCGCGATGAACACCGACGCCCAGGACACCACCGTCGGCAAGCGCTCCCTGTCCGACCCGAACATCGCCACGATGTACCAGCAGCTCGCCGACGACCCCACGAGCGTCGCCGCTGCTGGCTGCATCACCGGCGCGTTCCCGACGGTGCGCGCCACCGTCATCGGCGCCTTCAACCGGATCGTCGAGGGTGCTGACGTCAAGTCGACCATGACGGATGCGGAGCAGCAGGCCGGCAAGCAGATCGAGTCGTACAACGAGGCCGCCGGCAAGTGAGCACGGTCGGCGCGTGAGCGCCCCGCGAGGCTGACCAAGGGTTCATGGAGCACGACCGTCGTTCGCCATACGGTTGTCTGACAAAGCGGGCGGGCAGCCCGGGCGACGATCGGAGCCCTGTGGTGTCTGCTGCGAACGGCCGGCCCGGCTACGGGGATCCGGAACCCCTGCGCATCGTGTTCTCGTTCCCACGGGGGCGGGGACACCTCGCGCCGATGCTGCCGCTCGCCCGCGCGGCCAGCGCTGCCGGACACCGGACCGCACTGAGCGGCGCACGCGAGGCCGTCCTCGAACAGACCGGGTTCTCGCACCGGCAGCCGCGGGACGTGGAACTGCCGGCGAGCAGGCCGGGCACCGGCACCCTGACCCCGATCGACCCGAGCACGGTGCTCACCCGCGTCCCTCAGGTGTTCCTGGGGGACGCGGCCGCCGGGGCCGTCGTCGACGTCGGACGGCTGGTCACTCGGTGGACAGCCGACCTCGTGGTCTGCGGGGAGTTCGACTTCGGCGCGATGACCGCAGCCGAACGAGCCGGGGTGCCGTGCGTGGTGGTCCTGGCCTTCGCCTCCGCCGGTGGGACCTGGCGTGACGCGGTGCGAGAGCCGCTCGAGGCGCTCCGCCGACGCGCGGGACTCGGGCCCGACCCGCAGCAGCAGATGCTCGGCGGCGCGCTCACCGTCGTCCCGTTCCCGGCGTCGATGCGATCCGGGCAGGAGCTGCATGGTCCGGTGATCCGGATGCGCCCGGACACCTGGTCGTCACCCCCATCGGACGCCGCGGTGTGGTTGGCCGCCGGCGACGGACCCCGCGTTTACGTCACGCTCGGCACCGAGTTCAACACGAAGTCCGGCGACCTGTTCACCCGACTCATCGACGCCCTCGCCGCCCTGCCGGCACGGATCCTCGTGACGACCGGACCCTGGGTCGACCCGACGACCTTCCCGGTCCCGGCCGGGCTGGCGGCGATCCGGATCGAGCAGTACGTCCCGCAGGACTCGGTGCTCGGGCTCGTGGACCTCGTGGTGAGCCACGGCGGATCCGGATCGGTGACCGGGGCGCTCGCGCACGGCGTGCCCCTGCTGGTCCTGCCGCTCGGTGCGGACCAGTTGCCGAACGGCGGCTGCGTCGAGGCCCTGGGCGCCGGACTCGTCCTCGACGCAGCGACGGCGACCCCGGCGGACATCCGCACCACCGCGTCACGACTCCTGACCGAGCCGTCGTTCCGCGTCGCAGCGGATCGGGTCAGGACCGAGATCGCGACAGGTGAACCCCCGGCCGTCGTCCTCGCCGCCGTCGAACGAATGGTCGGCTGGACGCCCGTCCCGCGGTGAGGAGCGCAGGTCCCGCCACACCACGGCGGCGCGGCTGTCCGACGGTCAGCTCGTTGGTCAGCGAGGGTCTGTCGGTGCCTGCGGCGGTGGGCAAGTTCGGCGCGAGTTCCCAACCTGCATCGCTACCGCTGTCCGGCCGCGCATGACCCTCCTCCGCGGCCGTCGGTATGCCTGCGGCGCCGAGCTCATAGCTGAACAGCCGATGCAGGACCGCGAAGCGGCCATCGAGGCACCTCGCCGCTCACGTCTCGGATCGTCAGCAGGTTTCCTAGGGGGCAAGGTTGCGCTTCTCGAGCCAGTTCTCGGTGACGGTCATCTTGACCTGGCCGCCGATGCTGTCCTCTGTGGCGTCGAATCCGTGCCAAGCGAAGGGGACCTGCACGATCGTCGCGTCGGCGCCCGCTTGTTTCGCCTGTTTCATCACCTCGTCGTTGCCCTTGGCGGGGATGAAGTCATCTCTTTCGGGCTGCAGGACGAGAGTCGCCGGGATCGCGGCGCTGAGGTAGGTCGAGGGCGACACTGCTCGGACGTGGTCGGGGACATCAGCAGGTGCGCCACCGAGGAAGAACCGCGTGAACTCCTGCGGGTTGAAGCTCGGCAGGGGTGAGGCGCCCTGGTCGTACGTGTAGTCGATGTTGCTCACGGGATACCCGGCCACGACGGCGTCGGGAACGGGGACCTTGCCAGCTCCGGGGCACGTGGAGGGGGCGGCACCCGCGGCGGCGGACCAGCCGAGGAGCATGGCGAGGTGGCCGCCTGCGGAGTCACCCATGACGGTCAGCTTGCCGGTGTCAGCGCCGACGTCCTTCGCCAGCTTGTCCGTCCAGGTCAGGGCGCAGGCGACGTCGGCGGGGGCTTCGTCCCATGTTGCGTGCGTGGCGTCCGCGAGCCGGTAGTCGACGTTGACGACGTACCAGCCCCGATCGGCCCACCGCTGCGCGAGACTGTCGGACTCTTCCGCAGTACCGCCGTACCAGCCGCCGCCATGGATGTACATCATCACCGGCGCGCCCTTCGGGCCGCCCTTGGGTTCGTAGATGCGCGCTTGCTGGGCCTTGCCGCCAGCCGTGACGTAGGTCGTGATCTTGGTCGGGGTCACGGGCGTGTTCGTCAGCGCCAGAGTGCGGGCGAAGTTCACGGAACCGCCGTTCGCCGTCGCCGAATGCACCAGGGCTGCGGTGATGCCGGTCGAGGCGACCAGCGCCCCAAGGGCGAGAACAGAGGCGATGCCCCGGATCACGGGTCGTCGCCGTGCCCGCCAGAGGGGAACGCAGAGAAGAACAGCGATGACACTGACGAGCACCAGGTGTGGCGCGAAATAGCCCCAGGCCATCGAGCCGCCGAGCGTCACGATGTTGCTCGTCGCGGGAACGAGGTTCCCGGCAGCGAGGACGACAACAAGGCCCCCCAGGACGGCGCCGACCACGGCAGCGACGGTCCGCGCCCACCGGAAACGCGCCGGACGGTCTCTGCCAGTCCGCTCGTCCTGCGGAGGTAGGGACTGGGGTGACTGCTCGTTCGTGCTCATGGTGCCCTTCATGCAAGCCGACGTGGTGAATCGAGACTACGTCTAAACATCGACGCCGTCTAGCGTTTGGGCGTTACACTCGGCGTATGAGTTCCCCTGCAATCCCGCGCGGACGCCGCGAGATGTTGAAGGCCCGCTCACGACGCGCGATCCTCGACGCGGCCATCGCGTTGGTCGCCGAGCGGGGTGGCCCCGCCTTCACCGTCGAAGAACTCGCCGAGCGTGCTGACATGTCTCGGGCGACGGTGTTCAACTACTTCCCTTCGGTGTCAGACGTCTTGGTGACGGCGAGTGTCGAGCAGTTCGAGACTGCGTGGGCGACGTTCGACGAAGTGAGTGCGGCCGCGCCAGGGACCGACGGTTCTCGTGCCGCTGTCTTTGACGAGGTGTCTCGGTCATTGCGCGCCACGAGCATGCCCGACGTGATCGTGTCCGTCGGAGCAGTCGTCGGGCGAGGCGACGAAGCGTCACCCCGGCACGAAGCCCTGCTCCGACAGGTCATGGACCGAACCTCGCTGCACCTGGCCGAGCATCTCTCCACCCGCTACCCGAGTTGGAGCCGTCTCGAAGTCGATCTGCTCGTTGGATCGCTCATGAGCGGCGTCACGGTCGCCTCGAGCCACTGGCTCCTGAACGAGGGCGGGGACCTCAGCACAGAGTCCAGGGCCACCTGGACCCGGATGCTCGACAGCGCAATCGAGGGGTCACGAACCGGCTACGGCCAGAACAACCGACCCACCTGAGCTGTCGATCCACTGCGCCGGAGCGACGACCCGACGACTCTCGGGTCAGCGCACCAGGCAGATCGTGCGGAAGTCGACGTCCGGACCGGGCCGTGTGTACGACGAGGTGCTCTCGAGCCAGTCTGCGGTCGGCGCGATCTGGTCGGGCACCATGTCCTCTTCCGACCGCGCGTCGATGCCCTCGGACGCCCAGTACTCCCGGACTCCGTCCACGTCGCGGTTCGCACCCTCGATCAACGTGTGGTCCTCGGGCAGGAGTTCCTTGCCGTCGGCGTCCGTGTAGTTGTCCGGGTGGTACCAGTACCGCCACCGGACCCCCTGGTGCGCGTTCGACAGCTGGCACTCCTCGCTGTACGCGCCACCGGCTCGCTCACCATCGCGGTAGGCGGACTTCCGGTCGCCGCCGAGGATCCGAACCGTGCGGTCTCCGATCCGCTCGAGTGTGGCGCGGGCGTCGCCGTCGGCGAAGTGCCGCTCGGCGGCGGTCGTAGGCTGCGCCCACTGCCGGGCGTCGGCGACCATGCTCCGCACCTGCGACGTCAGGACCAGGCCGTTCCACGGTACGGCGATGACCAGCACGACGATCGCCGCGACCACGGCGGCCAGCGAGTGCCGCGGTTCGCGCCGCCGAGCCCGGACCTGCACGACGAGCACGACCACGGGGATCCCCACGGCGAGCACGGCGCCGATCACCAGCCGTGCCAACACGCCCCCGGCACCGAGCCGGTCGTCCATCGACCCGAAGTCGCGCGCCAGGTACGCCCCGATCTGGACCGCCCAGCTCACGACGAGCAGCACCGGCAGCACGAGCGCGATGGCGATCGCGTTCCCTCGCCCCGTCGTCGGGCCCGTCCCCTGGTCACGCCAGTCCTGCTGTTCCGTGCCCATGCCGGCCCCCGCCCCCGTGGTGTCGGGGACCATCCTGCCAGCAGAAGGCGCCCCGGGTCCGCGGGCGACGCCTTCGCCCCACCCCCCGAAGCGGTGGTGTCCCAGCGGCGCCTGTTGCTGCCAAGATGACCGACGTGACCACGACCACGCCTCGCGCCGATCCCGACGCCGCTGCCGACGGCTTCGAAGGCGGCTGGTTCCGCGTCGACGACGACCTGGAGCACCTGGACGACGTGGTGTGGCGACCCGCCACGGAAGCGGACGACACAGCGACCACCCCCGGCCCTGCCGCCGTCATCGTCGGTGGCGAGCCCCGCGAGCACGTCGGTTCGACGCTGCCGTTGGCGCAGCTGGCGGAGATCGACGTGGCACGTCAACGCACCGTGCGGAAGCTCTGGCTCAGCCCGATCACCATCGTGGTTTGTCTGCTCGTCTTCACCGCGCTCGAGGTCTCGGGTCTGCCGTGGCGGACGGACCTCGGCAGGCAGCTCCTGGTCGGACTCGGCACGGCTCTGCCGGTCGACGCGCTCTGCATCGCGATCTGGTGGCGGATCACGCGTGACCCCTCGGGCGCCGTCGTCCGCAAGATGGGCGGCCACCGGACCCGCCAGCAGTACGACCAGCAGCGCGCCGTCCTCGAACGCTGACCGCGCCGCGAGCGCGCCCCGACCCCTCAGCGAACCGGCGCCGACACCGCCGCTGCGGGCGATGGCTCCGACGACGGCCGCACCCCGCGCCCGGGCCGGAGCACCGCCTCCACCCGCTCACGGTCGAGCTCGCCCTGCCACCGCGCCACCACGAGCGTCGCGACGCAGTTGCCGAGCAGGTTGACGCTCACCCGCATCGCGTCCATGATCCGGTCGGCACCGAGCAGCAGCGCGACGCCCGCGACCGGGAACAGCCCGAGGCTCGTCGCCGTCGCGGACAGCGCCAGGAACGACGAGCCTGGCACTCCGGCCATGCCCTTTGACGTCAGCAGCAGCACCCCGAGTGCGGCCACCTGCTGCTCGAGCGTCAGCGGCACCCCGAACGCCTGGGTCAGGAACAGCAGCGAGATCGACAGGTAGATCGCCGCCCCGTCCAGGTTGAACGAGTACCCCGTCGGCACGACGAGCCCGGCGACGCTCCGTGAGACGCCGACCTCGGTGAGCCGGGTGATCATCCGCGGCAGCACGGCCTCGGTCGACGCGGTGCCCAGGGCCAGCCCGAACTCCGCGCGGGTGTGCCAGACGAACCGCCAGATCGGCACCCCGGACAGCAGCCGCCCGCCGACGAGCAGCGCCACGATGAACACGGCCGCTGCGCCGTAGCAGGCGGCGATCAGCAGCCCGTACGAACCCAGGGTGTCGATGCCGTACTGCCCCACGACGTACGCCATCGCGCCGAAGGCACCGAGCGGCGACAGACGCATCACCCAGCCCAGGATGCGGTAGACGACCTCGAGGCACAGGTCGAGGCCCCGCACGAGCGGCCGCGCACGGTCACTGCCGATCGCGGCGATCGCCGCGCCGACGAACACCGCGAAGACGAGCACCTGCAGGATGTCGTTCGTCGCGAACGCGTTCACGACGCTCGACGGGATGAGGTCGAGGATGAAGGTCCCCGCGTCCGGAGCCGTGCCGCCCGCGGTCTTCGCCGCCACGGCCGAGGCGTCGAGCGACGACGGGTCGATCCGCAAGCCGGCCCCGGGGCGCACGAGGTTGCCGACCAGCAAGCCGAACACGAGCGCACACGACGACGCGAGCAGGAAGTAGACCATCGCCTTGCCGGCGATCCGGCCCACGGACCGCAGGTCGCCGACGTGCACGATGCCCGTCACCACGACGATGAACACGAGCGGTGCGATCACCATCTCGATCAGCCGGATGAACCCCTGCCCCACCACGTTGAGCACCGGCGCGGCCGCGGGGAAGCAGACCCCGACGGCGATGCCGAGGGCCACCCCGATCGCGATCTGCACGAACAGCGAGTGGTACCAGCGAGCGGGAGCACGATCCGTGGTGGTGACGTCCATGCATCCACCCCACAGGGCGCGTGTTTCATCGACGTTGCGAGTCTGTTCCCACCTCCCGCACCGCACGCCCACCGAAACAGCGCCGCACGCCCACCGAAACTGGGCCGCTCGCCCACCGGAAACAGGGGCCGCCGTCCGGGTCAGCTGCCGCCGACGACCGTCAGGGTCGGCCGGTGCCGAGCGCCGGAGTCGTCCTGGCTCGTCAGCACACTCCACGACCGGACGACACCGGCCGACGGACCGACCAGGGTGTGGTCGATCGGCATCGCCAGCCGCGGATCGAGCCACGTCGGCCACGTGCCCAGACCCGCGGCATGCACGGTGGACGCGGCGTCGCGGCAGGACCCGAGACGCCCGTCATCGAAGCTGTCGACCGATCCGTTGAAGTCCCCCGACACGACCACGTCAGCGCCGCGGCCGCACTGTTCGCCGACCCACCGCAGATCGGTCCGCCAGCCCGCCAGGCCCCGCCCGATCGGTTGCGGAGCGTGCACGGCGACGATCGTGGGGATCGACGGCCCGGACACCGTCATCGTCTTCACCGGATCGATGCCGGGCGACATCGAGGCGCCGGACGCGCGGTCGGCCCCGACGAGCACCGCCACCTGCGTGCCGGCACCACCCATGAACACCCGCACCGGCCGACCGTGCTGCCCCATCGACCGCGCCACCGCGGTGGCGGCCCGTCGGTCCCCCGCGTCGGGGAGCACGACGACGTCCGCCCGTGCGGTCAGTGCCGCGCGGGCGATGCCCTGCGCACCGACGAGTCCTCCGTTGGTGTTCCACTCGAACACCCGGAGTGCACCCCGGGCACCGTCGACCGGCAGCACGTCCCACCCCCGCACGCCGAGCACCGCCGTGTTCGCCACGGCGACGACGAGCAGGACCACACCGAGCGACGCAGCGACCAGCCGCACGAGTCGCGTCCGTCGCAGGACGACGGCGACGAACACCAGGGCGAGACCGGCAGCGACCAGTCCCGCGGTCACGAGGGACCGGGCCGGCAGCACGGCGGCGAGCACCGGAGCCCGCCCGACACCGAGCCACGGAGCAGCGACGAAGACGGCACCGAGGACGGCGACCAGCATCACGATCACGACCACCACGGCGGTCCGGACGGCAGCACGACGACGAGGCACCCTCGGATCCTCGTGCACGGCAGCCTGCAGCCGCCGGTGAACGGCGACCTCGCGCTGAGGATCCTGCTGGATCCCAGCACCCGCCGCACCCTCCGCGGCGTGGGGCACCAGCCCACGCCGTGGGGCGTCACTACACCGGACCGGAGGCCCGGTGCCAGCTGGCACCGAGCCTCCAGTCCGTCACCCGCGCACGTCGCGGGCCGCACGCGCGACCGCGGGCAGCTAGCTGCCGTTCGCCTCGACCACTCGCCACACGAGCATGCCGACCGTCACGAGGGTGCCGAGCACCGAGACGATCGCCGCGACGACACCGAGTCGGCGTCCGCGACCGGGCCGCACGATCGCGACCACCGCGAGGATCGACGCGACGAACTGGAACGGCCACCCGAGCACGAACACCGACGGCCAGCAGCTGCTGTACAGCCCGGTCAACGCGAGGAACAGCGCGAGCAGGGCGATCCCGAGCCGGTTCGCCCCGGCGGTCTCGGCGGTCCCGCCGTGCGAGTCCTCGTCGAGTGGGCCGCCCGGGTACGGGTTGTCGGGGCGGAGCGCCTGCAGCGCCCGGATCCGTTCAGCGTCGAGCCCACCGTCGCGGGCACGGGCCGCATCGGCCAGCGCGAGGGCGTCGTTGCCGTGCCCCGCAGCCTCGTGCTGGGCGATGGCCCACGCGAAGAGCGCACGCTGTCGGGGGTCCGAACGGGTCGCGGCATCGACCGCCCAACCGAGCGTCGTGAGGAAGAGCAGGCCCCCGAACGCGAGCAGGACCGCTCGCCCCGGCTCGTCGGGGTCCACCCGGAAGAGCACCACGCTGCACACCACCATGCCGACGCCGAACAGGGCCGTCGCCCCGATCTGGCCGCGCCAGTAGCCGTTGCCCGAACTCGCCCCCGCGGGTGTGGTCATGCTGCGACCCTAGTGCCCGGGCTCCGCGACGCCGACACGGCTTCGGTCAGGCGGCGGGTCGGACTCCGTCGAAGGTGACACGGAGCTCACTCGGACCCCGGAGGAGCGCGTTGCGGCGGTACGGCGGCGGGTCGAGCACCAGCCTGGGGTTGACGAGCCGCCGGAATAGGGTGGCGAGGGCGATCTGGGTCTCCAACCGGGCCAGTGGGGCGCCGAAGCACGCGTGGATCCCGGCGCCGAAGCTCAGGTGGTCGTTGGCCGCGCGGTGCGGGTCGAACCGGTCCGGTTCGGGGAAGTGCCGGGGGTCGCGGTTCGCTGCCGCCCAGGCGATCCAGACGGGTGCGCCCTCGGGGATGGTGACGCCTGCGACGGTGACGTCGGCGAGGGCGATGTACTTCGGGGTCACCTGCGCCGGCGGTTCGACTCGGATGAGCTCCTCGAACACCTGCGCGATGGTGTGCGGGTTGTCGCGGATCAGCTCGATGGTGTCGGGGTGGCGCAGCATGGTGAGGGTGCCGTTGGCGATCATGTTGACGGTGGTCTCGTGCCCGCCGACGAGCAGCATGATGGACGTGTTGAGCACCTCCGTCTGCGACATCGGCCCGTCGGGGCCGTGGTCGTTGACGAGTCCGGAGAGCAGGTCGCCCTGCGGTGTGCCGCGCCGCGACTCGGCGAGTGCGCCGAGGTACGCAGCCAGTTCACGGCTGGCCTCGTCTGCTTCGCGCCGCTTGACGGCGGCGTCGGCGTCGTCCGTGGCCTCCGGCGGCGCGATGATGGCTGAACTCCAGGCGTGGAAGCGGGGCTCGTCCTCCGGGGGGACGCCGAGCACGTCGCAGATCATCGCGACCGGCAGCGGGTACGCGAACGACTCCACGACGTCGATCTCGGTGCGTCCGGCGAACCCGTCGATGAGGTCGTTCGTGATGGCATCGATGTCCTGTCGGAGCCCGTCGATGTAGTCGGCGGCGTGCGGCGGTCCGAAGTGGCGCATCGTCTGCCGGCGCAGGCGGTCGTGCACGGGCGGGTCCGTCATGACGAACGCCGACGTCAGCGCGGGTTCGCCCGGATCGGCACCCTCGGCGCGGTGCTTCGCCATGGGGTCGGAGCTGATCCGCGGGTCGTGCATGAGCTGCACGACCTCGTCGTACCCGGTGACGAGGAACGCGCCGTTGTCCAGCTGCTGCACCGGGTGGGTGCGCAGCTGCGCGTAGAGGGGGTTGGGGTCGTGCCGGTTGTCCTGCTCGAGCAACGTGTCCCACGTCGTCGACGCGGTGTGCGGGTTGTTCGTCATCGTGTTCTGCTCCTGTCGTCTGGCTCTGATCGGTGGTGGTGGGAGCGGTCCGCTAGCGTGCTGCGGCCACTCCGGGATCCCGTGACGGGTCGACGGTCGGGTCCTCGAGCGGGAAGGACGCACCAGCGGCGATCTGCGCGCGGTAGTACGGCAGCCACTTCGCCTGGTTGACGGCGACGGCGGCCACCAGGCGTCCGTCCCTGCCGAACGTGACGACACCGGATCGCTCGTCGAGGGACCCCTGGGCGACCTGCGCGGAGTCCGCGACGGACGGCTCTCCGACGGCCTTGAGGACGTTGCCGAACTGCATCGTCCAGAAGACCGCGGTGCTCTCGTGCGGCACGTGGCTGTCGTGCACGAGGTTCCGCGCTGCGACGTCGGCCTGGCTGACCGCGGCACCCCAGTGCTCGCTCGTCCAGGGGCCGGGGCCCGCCGAAGGGTTCGGGTGCCGCGCGATGTCGCCGGCGACGAAGACGTCGTCCATCGGTTGCCCGTCGGTGTCGAGCGCCCGTTGCGCGACGTCGCACAGCACTCCACCGGCGTCCTGTGCGACCCCGGACCCGGTGAGCCACTCGCTGTTGGGAACGGCCCCGACCGCGACGACCGCCAGGTCGACGTCGACGGTGGAACCGTCGGTGAGTCGAGCACCGCAGAGCCGTCCGCTGTCGTCGTCGAGCAACGACACCACGCCGGTGCCGGTCCGGAGGTCCACACCGTGTTCGCGCTGGACATCCGCCATCATCCGTCCGATCGCGGTCCCGAAGACCTTCGCAATCGGAGCCGGCCCGCGATCGACGACGGTGACGGGGATGCCGAGCGTGCTGCACGACGACGCGATCTCGCCGCCGGTGAACCCGCCGCCGATCACCAGCACTCGACGAGGCCGGTCCTCCAACCGGGTGCGGATCCGTGCGGCGTCGTCTGCCGTCCGCAGCACGAAGACGCCGTCCAGGGCGGCCTCGGACTCGACCGGCCACGGCCGGGAGCGACGTCCGGTGGCGATCAGCAACCGGGTGTACCGGATGCGTTCCCCACCGTCGAGGACGACCTCCCGGCCGGACGTGTCCAGCGAGACCGCTGCGTGGCCCAGGCGCCAGTCGACGTCCAGGTCGTCCGCGTGCGGGAGGGTCGTCGTGGTGGTGCCGACGACGCCGGTGAGCGCCTGTTTCGACAGCGGCGGTCGGTCGTAGGGCCGGTGCGGCTCGTCCCCGACGATCGTGAGCTGGCCGGTGAACCCCGCTGCGCGCACCGTCTCTGCGGCACGGAGGCCGGCAAGCGATGCGCCGACGATGACGACCGCGTCGCTCGACGTCAACGGCGCGGCACCGCGCACGGCGGGGTCGGCGTGCCGGACCGGGAGGCGCGTTCCCCCGACGCGTATCGCCTGCACCGGGCACGCCGCCGCGGACTCCAGGACGCGAGAGCGTTCCTCGTCGCTCGGGTTCGGGTTGTAGACCAACGCTTCCTCCCCTTCGAACCGGAACACGCCGGGTGCGAGGAAGCAGCACTGGGCGTAGCTCTGGCACTTCGTCATGTCGACTGCGATGTCCATGGAGTCCTCTCGTCGGGGTGTGGTGGTCCTCAGCGTGCGCCGATCCGGAGGGCGAGCGGTACTGCAGCGGGAGCGCCCCGACTACTGCGGACGCAGTACGTCAGCCAGGCGCCGACGTGTGTGCCGTGGCGTGCTCGAGGACTCTCACCCATTCCCAGTCCGTGCCGCGCCACGCGCCTGCTCGCCGCGCCTACGCTCCGAACGTCCGGCCATCCCTCCGACGGAAGCGGCCCCCGTGTCCTCGTACCTGCTCTGCGCCCCGCCCGTCTACGGCCACCTCGCGCCCCTCGTCGACGTGGGGCGCGACCTCGCCGAACGCGGCCACGAGATCACCGTGCTGACGGGGTCCAAGTACCGCGAGCTCGTCGTCGGCGCCGGGCTCCGGTTCGTGGGGCTCCCGGCCGATGTCGACTTCGACGACGCCGACCTGCAGGACCGGCTCGCCGACGCCACTGCTGCACGCGGGATCGCAGTCGTCCGCGAGGGCATCATCGCGATGTTCGTCCGGCCGATCCCCTCCCAGTACCGCGCGCTGACCGCCCTGCAGGCAACGAGCCGGTTCGACGCGGTGCTCGGCGAGGCGACGTTCACCGGGCTCGCCCCGTACCTCGCGCTGCCGCGGGGCGACCGCCTGCCCGTGCTCGGGATCGCGACCACCCCGGTGACGCTCACCAGCGTCGACGCCGCCCCCTTCGGCACCGCGCTCGCGCCGGGTCGCGGGCCACTGGCTCGGGTGCGCAACCGACTGCTCACGGCGGCGATCCACCCCGTGCTCACCCGGCCGCTGCGTCGAGCGGTGGACGCCGTGCTCGCCGAGGTGGGGGCACCACCGTCGCAGACCGGGACGTTCGACTTCGCCTACCGCTGCTTCGACACCCTGTTCCAGCTGAGCGTCGCGGAGCTCGAGTACCCCCGCCGCGAGCTCCCCGACTCGGTCCGGTTCGTCGGTCCGGTCGTGGCCCGCGCGGCACCGACGCCCGCGGCCGACCTGCCCGCGTGGTGGGGCGACCTGGACACCAACACTCCGGTGGTGCTCGTGACCCAGGGCACGATCGACACCGTCGACCTCGGCCGGCTCATCGCGCCGACGCTCCGCGCGCTGGCGGACGAGGACGTCCTCGTCGTCGCGACCACCGGTGGCCGCCCCGTCGACCAGGTCGACCGCGCGCTCGGCACGGCACTGCCCGCCAACGCCCGGGTGGCGACCTTCCTGCCCTACGACCAGCTGCTGCCGCGGTGCAGCGTCGTCGTCACGAACGGCGGGTTCGGCGGCGTGCAGCGTGCCCTCGCACACGGCGTGCCGCTCGTGGTCGCCGGGTCGACCGAGGACAAGCCGGAGGTCGCCACCCGGGTCGCGTGGGCCGGGTGCGGACGGAACCTGCGCTCCGGGACGCCACGGCCGGCGGCGATCCGCCGGGCGGTCCGCGAGGTCCTGGCGACGCCGACCCACCGCGCCCGCAGCCGGCAGGTCGCGGCGTCGATCGCGGCCCTGCCGGACCCCGTCGACGTCATCGAAGCAGGGTTGGCGGCGGCCGCCGCCGCGGACGGCGCACAGCGACGCTGACCCGCCTGCCGGCCCACGTCGTGGGGTCGCGTGGAGACGGACGGGAGGCCCGGTGCCAGCTGGCACCGGGCCTCCCGTCCGGCTCATCCCGCGTCGTCGTGCCCGGTGCCGGTCCGCGGTGCCGGTGCCGTTGCGGACGCCGTCCGGATCCGGAGCGGCACCGTCCCGGCGACGTACCGGTCGTCGCCCGCCTCGAGCGAGCGGCCGTCCTCGGCGGTGCTGGACCGGCGCACCTGCAGGAGGGCCGCGCCGGGCCGGACCCCGAGGAGCGCGGCGTCGGCGTCGTCGGCCAGCAGCGCGTCCACGGTGGTGACGGCGGCACCGACCCGGATGCCGAACCGGTCCTCCAGGGTCGCCGACACCGACGTCTGCCCGCCCGGGATCATCCGGATGACGGCGGCGACCCACGGCGCGTAGGCGGTGCGCTCGAGCATGACGTCCACACCGTCGAGGGAGCGCACCCGCACGACGTGCAGGACGGGCTCGTCGTGCGCGGCGCGGAACAGGCGCCGCTCGCGCACGGTGGCCGGTCGTTCCTCGACCGCCACGACCCGCCCGCCGGGCTCGTGCCCCCTGGCCCTGGCCAGCTGACCGAAGGACTCGAGTGCGCCGGCTTCGTGGCCGAGCGTCGTGGTGCGCACGCGCCAGCGGGAGCCGGCACGTGCCGTCAGGACCTGCCGGTCGCGGAGCAGCTCGAGCGCGTTCCGCACGGTGCCGCGCGCGACGGCGTAGTCGGCCGCCAGGTCGTGCTCGGCCGGCAGGACACCCGTGGCGTCGAACTCACCGCGGAGCACCCGGTCGGCGAGGTCCTCGGCGATGTCCCGGAACAGTGGTCGCACCCGGTGATCCTCCCCCGCTGCGGCCGAGCTGTCCAGGTGCGTCGGGGTCTCCGCGGAATCGACACCGGAACCACAGGGCCCAGCCGCGGCGCACCTGGACAGGTCGATCCTGACTCCACCGGACGCGTTCACCCCGCCGCCACGGCCGGGCAAGGCACGGTTCAGCGCACCTCGTTGTCATGCTGACGGGCGCTCCTCCCCCGCAGCGCCCGCACTCCCACGACCTGGAAGGCCCGCGATGAGCACGAGGAAGCCCGAACACGGCGCACCCGACGTCAGCCTGGACGCCGCACCACCGCTGACCCCGGACGCGGCGTACACCGCAGCGGTCCGCCCCGGCCTGAGCCGCCGGACGGTCCTGGTCGGCGGCGCAGCAGCGATCATGGCCGGCGTCGCCGCAGGGTCGGCGTTCGGACCGGGCGCGGCCGACCGCGCCAGCGCCGCGACCGCTCGTGCCGTCCCCACCGGCACGATCGCCGATGTCGAGCACGTCGTCGTGCTCATGCAGGAGAACCGGTCCTTCGACCACTACTACGGCACGATGCCCGGGGTCCGCGGGTTCTCGGACAAGCAGGCGCTCGAGCTGCCGACCGGACACGACGTCTTCCACCAGCCGGCGGCGGCCCGCACCGACGGAGGCGCGATGCTGCCGTTCCGGCTCGACACCACCCGGTTCAACGCGCAGAACGCCGACGGCCTCGACCACTCCTGGGGCGGTGGGCACACCGCGTGGAACGGCGGGGCCTGGAACCGGTGGGTCGACGCGAAGAGCGCCCAGACGATGGGCTACTTCACGAGCGAGGACATCCCGTACCAGCGCGCACTCGCCGGAGCGTTCACGGTCTGTGACGACTACCACTGCTCGCTCAACGGTCCGACCACGCCGAACCGCCTGTACCAGTGGTCCGGCACCATCGACCCCCGCGGCACCCAGGGCGGACCGGCGACCGACAACCCGGCGGACTACGAACCGGTGTTCGCCTGGACCACCTACGCCGAACGACTGCAGGCGGCCGGGGTCACCTGGAAGACCTACGCCAACGACGAGGTCGGCGACAGCTCCGCCGACCCGTACGTCGGCGACTACGGCGACAACCCGCTCTGGCTGTTCGAGCAGTACCACCGCGCGCTCGCGTCCTCCGACCCCGCCCAGCAGGAGCTCGCCGCGCGTGCCGGGCTGCACGACGGGTGGAAGCCGAACTCGGGCAAGGGCCTCGACGTCACCCACCTGCTCAGCCAGTTCGGGCAGGACTGCGCGACCAACAGCCTGCCGACCGTGTCGTACGTCGTCGCCCCCTACGGCTGGAGCGAGCACCCGGCCGCCAGCCCGGACTACGGCGCCCACTACACGAACGCCGTCGTGCAGGCGCTCTTCAGCAACCCGGACACCTGGGCCTCGACCGTCCTGCTCGTCAACTACGACGAGAACGACGGGTACTTCGACCACGTCGTCCCCCCGTTCGCCGAACCCGGCACCCCCGACGAGTACGTCGACGGACTGCCCATCGGCATGGGTGCCCGCGTGCCGATGACCGTGGTGTCCCCGTGGAGCCGTGGCGGGTGGGTCAACTCGCAGGTGGCGGACCACACCTCCGTGATCCAGTTCCTCGAGCACGTCACGGGCGTCCGCGAGCCGAACATCTCCGACTGGCGGCGGACCGTCTCCGGGGACCTGACGAGCTGCTTCGACTTCAGCGCCCCCGACGCGAGCATCCCCGGCGCCGACGTGGTCCCCGGCATCGAGCAGACCCGCGCGCTGGTCGCGGCCGCCGACGCCGACCAGGCGAAGCCGCCCATCGAGGAACCGGCGATCGGTGCGCAGACCGTGCCCGTCCAGGAGCCCGGCACCGTCCGCCGTCGGAGCCTGCCCTACCGACAGCACGCGGACGCGACCGTCGACCACCGGACCGGTCGGGTCACCGTGACGCTCGCGAACGACGGTCGCCAGGGGGTCAACTTCCTGGTGTACCCGAACACCGCGATGCCGTTCGCCGCCCACCCGAAGACCGTCCCGGTGGGCGCCACCGCCGACTGGGCATGGGACACCACGACGACCGCCGGCGCCTACGACGTGAGCGTCTACGGACCCGACCGGTTCCTCCGGCGCTTCGCCGGCACCGTCGAGGTCGGTGGTCCGGCGACCGGCGGTATCCCGCACGTCTCGGTCGTCCGGGACACCCGCGGTCGGCGCACCCTGCAGCTCCTGCTCGAGAACACCGGCCGGGCCGAGCTCCGCTTCGTGCTCGTGGCCAACGACTTCGTGGAGCACCGCGAGACCGCGCACGTCCGCGGTTCCGGTCACAAGACGATGCACTGGCCGCTCGACGAGTGGGGGTACTACGACGTGGTCGTCACCGCCGACGGTGTGCCCGGGTTCCGGTACCGCTTCGCCGGGCGCGCGGAGCGCTGAGGCGGGCCGACCCGCGTGGGTCGGCAGGGGCGGTCAGGCCGCGTCCACGACGGACGGGAGGCCCGGTGCCAGCTGGCACCGGGCCTCCCGTCGGTCTCGTGACCGTCTCACGTCCGTCCCGCGTGCCGTCTCGCTTGCCGTCTCACGCGTCGGCGGCGGTCCCGGCGGGTGCCACCGGTGTGACCGGGGTCGCGGCGTCGGCGTCGGCGGCGTCGGCGTCGGCGTCGGCGTCGGCGTCGGCGTCGGCGTCGGCGTCGGCGTCGGCTCGCGCAGCCTGTCGGGCCAGCGCCGCGTCCAGGAAGCGTTCGACGAACGGCAACGCCACCACGATCGCACCGATGACGGCCGCGACGGGGACGATCACCGTCCAGCCGCGCAGGATCGAGTAGATGGTGGCGCCGAGGACGACCCACACCACGACCGTGAGCGGCCGCACCGGACCGGCGTCGGCGAGCAAGTTGATCGCGTCGACGGCCGCGGGCAGCCCTCGCCGTCCGAGCAGTGTCAGCATGACCCCGATGACGATGAACCCCATCGCCCGGACGGTGCCGACCCACGCGACGTCGCTTGCCGGATCCGCCAGCACACGCTGGATGAACACCACTGCCGCAAGGACCCCGACGGCGAACAGGGCGACGATCACGATGACGGTCAGGAGACGGACGGAGGGGCGCACGAGGACTCAGCATAGGGACCCGTCGGGGGCGCCCGTCGCGGCGCCCCCGACGCACCGGCTCGACTCGCTAGGCGACGACCACCTGCGCGTTGACCAGGATGTCGTGCAGGTCGGGACGGAGCGCATCCTGCGAGGTCGTCCGGACCTTCACGATGAGCGCCGCTCCGGGCTTCGCGAAGGCGCGTGCGACCGTCGCCGACCAGGACCCGTCCGTGTTGTGCCCGGCGATCGACAGGAACTGCGCGGTGCCGCCGGTGATCGTCGGCAGGAGCTGCTCCTCGAGCCGGTCGGCCGGGAGCCCCGCCGCGGTGAACAGCTGCTCGGTGGCGGCACGGTCCCCGATCGTCGGGTCGAGGTCGGTGAGCCGCTGCTGCGTGATCGTCGCCACGGAGCCGTCGGCGTTCGTGTACTCACGCGACCCGGTGGTCGGGTCCTCGCCGGTCTGCTCCCAGCCGTCGAGTGCCGAGATCTGGAGCCCGAAGGCGGGCAGCGTGCTCGCCGAGAGCGCGTCGCCGTCCTCGAACGTGAGGTCCTTCGTGGTCGAGTCGACGGTGGCCGGCGCGGTCGGCGTCTCCGTCGGTGCCTGGGTCGGCGCTTGTGTCGGTGTTGACGACTGCGTTGCCGCCCGCTCCGTCCCCGGTGCCGTGGTGCCGGTCCCGGCGCAGCCGGAGAGCGCGAGCACGACGATCACGGTCGCCGTCCCCGCGGTGGTGATCCTGGATGTGATGGACATGTGGTTCCCCCTCGGATCCCGCCGTGCGCCCCGTGCACCGGTGGGTCCGCCTGGAGCCTACGGGTCCCGGCGGCGGCGCGCCGCTCGGGTCACACGTCCGGGGTCTGTCCAGACGCGCCGAGCGATCTCCGGAGCACGACGAAGTGCAGCCCCGCGACGCGAGCGACGTGTGCCGGGAACGGTCGGGGCTCCCCCGTCGCGATGAACCCGCTTCGCTCGTACACGCGTCGCAGTCCCTCGTGCACGCTGAGCACCTCGAGCTCGACGGAATCGCACGCCAAGGCTTCCTCGGCGTACGCGATCGCCGCGGTCCGGAGCCGCCGGGAGACACCTCGGGACTGCCACGCCGGGTCCACAGCGAGCATGCCGAGGTGCGCCGTCGCCCGGTCGGAGGCCCGCAGGTGACACGTCGCGACGATGGTGGCGTCGTGGACCGCGACGAGCACCACCGACCGCGGGGCACGGATCATCGCACGCACCTGGTCCGGGCTCGTCCGCTCCCCGGTCACCAGCTCGGCGTCGCTCACCCAACCCTGTTGGTTGGCGTACGCACGGACGACGACCGCAGCGACGGATGCCGCGTCCGTCTCGGACGCCGACCGGATCTCGAGCAGGGGTTCGTCTGTCACGACCGCATGCTCTCACGCAGCGCACAGGCATCTCGCCGAGCTCTGCGCACGCTCATGCACTGGGCGGGCGTGGGCGTGCTCTGGGCGCCTGCGTCGGGCCGGCTACGAGTCGTCGCCTGCGTTCCGAGCACGCTTCCGCACCTGCGCACGGGCGTAGGACACCGAGCCGATCTGCACGGCGGCGAGGATGATCCAGAGGACCGCCATCTGCGTGTGGAACCGGGACGGTTCGACGACGGCGAGGACGAGCCAGACCAGCGCGATGACCGCCCACACCCAGGCGAGCCACGGCAGGGGCTTGCCGATCAGCCGTTCCAGCAGACTGCGTCGCTGCATCTCGGTCATGGCGCTGACGCTACCGGACGCCAGGGTGATCGCCGAGGATCCGGGGCGACGATCGGTTGGATCTTTCCGGATCTGGTGGCTGCCGTTCCGGGAAGCGCGCCGAAGCGGTCAACCCGCCGGCAGCGCGCGGCGTCAGGGTCAGCTCCGCACCGTGCACGGTCGCGATCATCGCCACGAGCGGCAGGCCGAGTCCGTGCCCGCTCCCGTTGGTCCGCGTGCGGTGGCGTCGTCGGAACGGCTCCGTCAACTCGTGCGCCTCGTCGGCCGGGATCACCTCGCCGTCGTTCTCGACCCGGAGCTCGGACGACCGATCGTCGAGCACCACCCGCAGGCTCCCGCCGGAGACGTTGTGGACCACGGCATTGCGGATCAGGTTGCCGACGAGTTGCCCGAGCAGCGGTCGGTTGCCCAGCACAACGACGTCGTCGAGTTGGACCGACACGACGATCCGCCGGGCGAGGCGTTCCGCGTCCACTGCCAGCAGCGCGGCCGCGACCTCGTCGCGGAGCGACACCGGGCGGGCGTCGATGGGCTCGTCCCCCCGTGCCAGGTCGAGCAGCGCCGTCGTCATCCGGATCATCTGGTCCGTGGTGACGAGCAGTCGTTCGAGGGTCTGCGTCCGGTCCGGACCGTCGGGTGTGCGGAGGGCGACCTGGAGCATCGTCTTCATCGTGGCGAGCGGGGTCCGCAGTTCGTGCGAGGCGTTCGCCGCGAACCGCGACCGACTGACGAAGGCGGTCTCCAGGCGGCCGAGCATCCGGTTCAGCGTCGCACCGACGTCGCGGATCTCGTCCGGTGGACCAGAGACGTCCACTCGGGCGTCCATCGTCCCGGCACCGAGCCGGTCGGCGGTCGTGATGATGTCGCGCAGCGGGCGGAGGAGTCTGCCCGCGACGAGCCAGCTGACGACACCACCGATGCCCCCGACCACGAGCAGCGCCGGGACCGAGACGATGACGAAGAGGCGGAGGACGTCGTCGCGGCCGGTGATCTCGTACACGTCGTGCGTCGACCCGTAGGGGAACGGGCCTGCCGTGAACGCGTAGCCGGGGACGATGGCGAGGACTGCGAAGACGACCGCGAGCATGACGGCGCCGGTGAGCAGGATCAGGGCCGTGTAGGTCAGGGTGAGCCGCGTCCGGATCGACAGACGGTGTAGCGCAGGGATCCTCATGCTCCGTCACCCTCGCGCACAGGCCCCTGTGCCACCGCGTACCCGACACCGGGCAGCGTCCGGATGGCATCGGGACTGCCGAGCTTCTTGCGCAGCGTGGAGATGGTCAGCCGGACCGCGTTGGTGAAGGGGTCAGCGTGCTCGTCCCACACCTGCTCGAGCAGCTGCTCGGCACTCACGACGCCACCGTCCGCACGCAGCAGGACCTCGAGGACCGCGAACTCCTTCCGCCCCAGGCGCAGGTAGCGTCCATCGCGGTAGGCCTCACGTCGGAAGGGGTCGAGCCGGAGGCCAGCCGTCTCGAGGACCGGCGCGACCGCGCGACGCGCTCGCCGGTTGAGCGCGCGGAGCCGTGCCACGAGCTCCTCGAAGTCGAAGGGCTTGCCCAGGTAGTCGTCGGCCCCGAGCTGGAGGCCGTGAACCCGCTCCGCGAGTGTCGTCGACGCGGTCAACATGAGGACGCTCGGCGCTTCCGGATCACCAACGATCCGGGCACAGACCTCGTCGCCGTGCAGACCGGGGATGTCCCGGTCGAGCACGACCACGTCGTACGCGTGGACGGCCAGCAGATCGAGCGCGGCGAAGCCGTCGCCCACCGTGTCGGCGGCGATCGCTTCGAGCCGCAGGCCCGCGCGGATCGCCTCCGCCAGGAACGGCTCGTCCTCCACCACCAGTACCCGCACGTCGCTCCTCGCTGCCCCGGCCGATCCGGACCCGGTCAGCACAGCAGATCGGATGTATGCGGAGCGTATGCGCTCGACCAGACGCTCGGCTGACGTGCCGACTGTTCCGATGAGGGCATGTCCAGAACCGACCCCGCGCTCGAGACCCCTGTCCTGCCGTCGTTGACCGGCCTGCGCTGGGTCGCTGCGTTCGGGGTCTTCGCCTACCACGTGCGGAACCTCGGGTACTTCGACGGGAACGCGCAGACGACTCTGAGCGCCGTGGTCGGCAGCGGCGACACCGGCGTCTCGCTGTTCTTCATGCTCTCCGGCTTCGTGTTGGCCTGGTCGGACCGCACGGACGGGGACAGCGCAGGACCGCTGCGAGCAGCACTGCACTTCTGGTACCGCCGTGCCGCGCGGATCTGGCCGCTGCACCTGGTCGCCGTCCTCGCCGCGATCGTCGTGGGAGCGACACTGATGCCGAGCATCCGGACGACGTCGCCGGCAGCCCTCGTGGCGAACGTCCTGCTCGTCAACGCCTGGCACGCCCCGTGGTGGCAAGCCGGGAACCCGGTGTCGTGGTCCCTGGCCTGCGAAGCGTTCTTCTACCTGACGTTCCCGTTCCTCATCCGGCTGCTCCGACGCGCCCACCCTGCCGTGCTCGCGGCACTCGCCGTGCTCGCAGCCGTCCTCGTCCTGGTCGCACCGGTGCTCGTGCCGCACCTCCCGGGTTCTCCCGTCCCGGCGAGCTGGCCCCCGGCACGGTTTCCCGAGTTCCTGCTCGGCGTCCTGACCGCTGCCCTGGTGCGCTCGGGGGCCTGGCGTGGACCACGACTCACGGTCCCCGTCCTGCTGACGGTCGCAGGACTCCTCGCCGCAGACCTGCATCCCACCTCGGGCTTCGCGCTGACCGGCTGCACGGTCGTGGGGTTCTCCCTGCTCCTGCCCGCGCTCGCCAGGGCGGACGCCGAAGGACGCTCCACCGGCCTGTCGTCTCCGCTGCTGGTGCACCTGGGGAGCAGGTCGTTCGCGTTCTACCTCGTCCATCTCCTGACGATCGACGTCGTGCTGCGCTTCCGACCCCACGGCACCGTCGGAGGCGTCACGAGTGCCATCCTGACCCTGCTCGCGTTGGTGATCGCGCTGGCTGTCGCGACCGTCCTGCACGACGCGGTCGAGGTCCCGGCGCGCCGGCTCCTGCTGCACGGCCTCAGGAACCGCGCGCCACGCGCTGGCATCAGCTCCCCACGCGTCCCCACCAGCATCGCCACGACCCCGTCGAGACAGTGACTGCTCGTGCCTGCATCAGGTCTGGGTGCTGTCGGAACGGACGAGCGAACGTGCTGCACGCGACGACACCGTGTCCTGCATCGACGTACCGACGATGACGGCTGCGAGGGCGTCCAAGGCCGGTGTGAGTTCGACACCTTCCAGCTGCGCACGGAGCCAGACTCGAAACTGTTCCTTCGCCGCCGTGGCCGCCGCGGCGAGCTGCCGTCCCGCAGGCGTGCAGCTGAGCTGGATCCGGCGCCGATCATCCGCACTCTCCTGGCGATCGACCATCCCCGCCGTGACCATGCGGTCGACGAGCCTGCTCGGGTGCCCGCCTTCGAAGAGCACCAGCCCGCCGAGCTCTCCCAACGACATCGGTCCGTACAGGTCGAGGAGTTGCAGCACTTCCGCCTGGCTGGGCGTCACGCCGAGCGGCTTGAGGAGCTCGGTCAGGCGCCTGTCCGACTCCCGCGAGACAGCCTTCGTCAGCAATCCCAGTCGTTCGAGGTCATCCATCCCCCGATCCTCCCACAATAGGCATATGCTGTAGCACATGATGACATCGCACATGAATCGCCCTCGCCTCGCCATCACCGGCGCGAACAGTCGCACCGGTCAGCAGATGCTCGCCGAACTGCACGGAGACGCCATCGCGCTCGTTCGCCGGAGTGGCCGGGTCGATGCCGCCGCGGTGATCACGGACTGGACGACGTCGACTGCCGCCGAGACCGCCCTCGGCCGGGTCGACGCCGTTGCGCACCTCGCCGGCAACTTCGGCGCGCCGCACTGGGAGGACTACCTCGCCGGCACGGTCGAGACCACCCGCCTGGTCGCGGATTCGGTCAGCGAAGGCACCCGCATCGTCTACCTCTCCCAACTCGGCGCGGACTCCTCCGCCGAGAACTGGTACGAGCGCGCCAAGGGCATGGCGGAAGAGATCCTCGCCCCGATGAACGCCACCGTGTTCCGCATCAGCGCGATCGTCGGCGGCCGAGACAACCCCCAGCCGTTCGACTTGATGGTGCGTGGCGGCACGGACGGCGATCCGGTCCCGATCGCCGGGGACGGCTCCCAGGTCTTCCGTCCGATCCACATCGACGACGTCGTCACGGCGATCCTGCTCGCGACCCGGCCCGGTGCACCGAGTGGCGTGTTCGACCTCGTCGGGCCCCAGCAGCACACGATGCAGGAATGGGTCGACATCGCCCACGGCGGCCCGACTCCCACGACCCGGCGGGACGATCTCCCGCCAGCGATCGACGACCTCCTCGCCAACCCGGTCACTCCTGGCGATCCCACCGCGCTGCTGGCTGCCTTCCCGGAGCTCCAGCTGACCGAGTGGCGTCCCTGAGCACCGATCACACCAGCGTCGTCAGGCACGTAACCGAGCGTTCAGCTTCACGCGGCCCGGGTGGTCTCCGGTCCTCGTACCCGCGGACGGCATCGTCGAGGTCCTGCCCAGCCGACCGGGCACGCAGAGCCTCTCGCGTTCGATGACGATCGCCGATCGAGACATGGCCCTCCCGGGGCGACGGCAACGCGTCAAGCCGCGCCCGACGGCTCGCTGCGACGCTGCGAAGCAACTCAACGCTGGGCCGCAGGCCGCACGACGATCTCGTTCACGTCGACGTCGGGTCGCTCGGCCACCGCGTAGGAAACGGCGCGGGCGATCGCGTCGGCGGAGATCGACTCGGCACGGTAGTCGACCATCGCGGCCGCGGCGGAGGGGTCGGTGATCGTCGAGGGGTCACCCGGCCTGCAGCTGGTCGTCTACGGCTGCGAGGCCGGCTCTGCAACGGCGCGCGCGCTGATCCTGCTCTCCATGGGCGCGGCGAGCACATCGACGATCAGCGAGTAGTGCTCCCGTCAATCGGGGCGCTCACCTGCGCGGGCGACCGTTCGGTACCGCCCGGGCGGGAGCGACCGATCGCGGCTGAAGGCTCGGCTGAACGCGTAGACGGAGGTGTACCCGACGTCGGCGGCGATCTTCTGGAGGCCGTCGTCGGTGTCACGGAGTCGACGCGCTGCGAGGTCCATCCTCCAGCGGGTGAGGTACTCCCCCGGCGTGGTGTCCGCGAACGTCCGGAAGCGGCGCACCAGCGTCTGCTTCGACGTTGCGACGTCACGTGCGAGCGCCTCGGTCGTCCAGGGGTGACCGGGAGCCTCGTGGATCCTCGTGACAGCCCGCATCAGGAGCGGGTCGCGGAGGACTCCCCACCACGAGGCGCCGGGTTCTGGCGAGGAGGCGAGCCAGGTCCGCAGGATCGCGACGAGGAGGACGTCGACGAGACGATCGAGGACGAGGTGGGTCGCGAGGCCGGGACGAGCGAGTTCGTGTCCGATGAGCCGGACGATGTCTGAGAGGCTCGCGTCGAGCTGCTGGGCCCGGAGGTGGATCACCGGAGGAAGCAGGGCGAAGACCGGTGTGGATCCAGCGGGGTCGTGCGAGTACGAAGCGCCCAGGATCTGCGTCTGCTCGTCCCCGTCACCCAGACGCAGGAGGCCACCGTTGCGGCGTGCCTCGTCCGCGGCCGCGACGTCGCACGAGTGGATGTCGACACCGGGCGCGCTGGAGAGCGCATGTGCGGCGCCGGTGGTCAGGACGACGACGTCGCCCGTCGTCAGGAGCCTCGGGGCACCGCCCTCGACCATCAGGTAGGCGACACCGGCAGTGACCGCGTAGACGACGGCGTCGCGATCCCGGACCCATTCCACGCCCCAGTCGCCGGCGGCCGCGATCCGGGCGCCGGCACTTCCCCGGACTCCGGAGACGTCGAGCACTTCGGAGAGGACGTCCACTTCGACGAACGTACGCCTGTCTTTCCGGATGGACCATGGAACCGCTTCGGTTGGTCCTCGCGGACATGAACCTGCTCCTCAGGAGCATTGAACGTCCCACTGACCGCTCCTAGCGTTGGCGACGTCCGGAGCACTCGTTCGGGACGGCAACGACACGAAGGAAGCAGTCATCATGAGCACGACCGAAGACACCGTCCCCGATGGCTTGATGCCCGCCGACGTCCTGGCCTCGACGACCCCGGTGGCCGTCTACGGGTTCGCCCGCGCCCGGGCCGGCAAGGAGCAGGCACTCGAAGACGCGATCCGCGCGATCATCCCCACGGTGCGGTCCGAGCACGGCTACGAGCAGTACTCGGTGCACACCACGAAGGAGCAGCCCGGGGCGTTCGCGTTCTACGAGCGGTGGTCCTCCGGGGCGGACATCGCGCGCCACGTGCAGCAGCCGCACATGCAGGACTACTTCGGCAAGCTCGCGGAACTCGTCGAAGGCGACCTCGAAGCCGAATGGCTGTGGCCCCTCGGCGACTGACGGATCGCTGGCCGGTCCCGGTGGGAGACCTGCCAGCGGTGGCTCAGTGGGCCCTGCCGGGATCGAACCGACGACATCCACGGTGTAAACGTGGCGCTCTACCAGCTGAGCTAAAGGCCCTCACCACGATCCTAGGGCGTCAGCGCTCGATCGTCGCCGAACCGAGCGGGCACGTCACGACACCCCGCACCGGGGTCGATCGCAGCGGATCACGAGTCCCTTCGCGTCCTCGTCCCGGTCCTCCGACACGCCCCCGGACAGCACGATCGGGGTGTCGTCGGCGCTGAGGCCGATCGCCAGCGTGCTGGTGCTCGACCGTTCGTCCTGCACCGGCGGGAACCGGGCGATCGTCGTCTGCTCGGAGCTGGTGCACCGCGCATCACGGCACGACAGCAGTCCCAGAGTGCCGCGTTCCTCGTCACGGACCGCGACGAGTGGCCGCCCCGATCGGTCGATGACGAACGCCGGAAGCAGGTTCGTCGGCCCGTTCGGCGTGATGTCCGTGTGCGACGAAGACGAGCACGACGCATCCGCGCAGAACGTCAGCCGTTGGGTCGCGATCCCGTTCGACCGCGCGAGCACGACCGGGTTCCCGTCGCCGCCGATCGCCACCCGTGCGTCGTACGCCTCGTCCCACGGTCTGACGGGCGCCCCGGGTGGGATCGCGTCGGACAGATCACTGACGACGGGCTGTCCGCCGTCCGGACCGGACGACACCAGCCGCAGGGCGGAGAAGGTCGAGTCCTCGTAGGTCTCGGACACCAGCGAGACCACGGCCGTGCCGTCCGGGGCGACGGCGACGTCCACTCCCTGGTGGTCAAGCGGCGGCATCCACGGCAGCGCAACCTTCCGGACCGTGTGGTCCGTACATGCCACGTCCTCGCAGAACACGGTGACCAGGTGCGAGCGCGCGTCCGGTTCGCCGCCGCGGGCGATCCCGGCCACCACCGGCCGGTCGACGGAACCCGCGATTGCGACGTCCGTCATCCAGTGGCTGACGTGATCCCGGTCTCCGTCGACGATGTCGACGGCGGCGACCGTGGTGTGGTGCCCTTCCGGGCGATCGACGGCCGGTGCCTCGTCGGCAGAGTCGCGCTGGTCCGTCCGTCTCCCCGCGGGCCAGGCGGCACCGTCCGACTTCGGCGCCGCATCGAGTTGGTCCGCCCGGGAGTGCACGACTTCGAGCTCGTACTGCTGCGCTTCCTCGCCGTCGAACCGCACCTTCCACTGGGCGGTGAGCAGCCCGCCGTCACCCGCGCTGCCGACCGCGGATCCGAGTGTCCGGCCGGGCATCTCGGTGGCGTCGTCGCACGATGCCTTCCGACACATCCGCAGACTGCTCGGCGGCGTGTACGGCGCGCTCACGACGGCAGTACGCCCACTGACGTCCGCGACGTCGCCACCCCGCAGGACGCGTGCATCGACCTGCGCGACGTCGTACTGGACCATGCCGAGCGGGTTGCTCGAGACGATCACCGCGAACACCACCGCCGGGACGAGCACCACGCCCGCTCCGACGAGTCCAGGCCGCGCCCGTCGTCCCCGGGCCATCGGATCGGCCGGGTCGACCGCCAGCGGTGACCGAAGCCGACCGCCTTCGTTCCGTGTTGCGGCCCCACGCACCGCGATCGCGACGATGACCAGCACCAGACCGGTCACGACGACGCAGCACCACGCGACGACAACGCTGCTCCGGAGCGCGGACGGCGGCAACAGACGCAGCAACAACAGGACACCGACCCCGAGCACCGTCACCAGCGTCGCTCCCCCGACGAGCGCACGACGCGGCGTCGCCGTCGCCTCGTGCCCACCACGGACGATGACCCGACCAGATCCCCAGGCGCGACGGAAGGCCGATCGACGGGGCACACCGGCCACGAGCAACGCCCACCCGAGCAGCAGCGGCGCCACGATGACGACACCGACCGCCAGCACCACGACGATCACGACGGCGCCCCAGACACCCGCCCGCCACGACACGGCGGTGGCTGTCCCCGCCGCCACCGCCACCAACGCGACGAGAGCGGCCTCGACGACGAGCCGCCAGTGGTGGACCGACCACCGCCACGCGTCGGGCGGCCCCGCGGTCGCATCATCCGTGGCCGCGAGCATGACCACGGTGGTTGCGGTCACCCCGAAACCGAGCCCGAGCGCCGCGATGACCGTGCCCACGGCGAGCAGGGCCACGGGTACCCCGGCGCCGTCGAGCGCCGCGAACGCACCGTTCACCAGGGCGACGCGACCGCCCGGCACGCCGAGCAGGAGCACCACCCCGGCCAGCAGCAGCCCGGCCGTGAACGGCACGACGAGGGCGAGCACCCCGCGGCCCCCGCTCCACGCGATCGACGGCACGGGTGGTGGACCGTACTGCCGCCGCACCGCGGTCTCGGTCGAACCCGTCCTGGCGACACCCGTCCCCGGTCGTGCACCATCCATCTGCTCGTCCCCCTCCGACAGCGTCCGCCCATGCTGGCAGGTTCGACGCCAGACGTCCAGAAGGTGACATTTCAGCCGCGGACCCGTGCGCTGGCGAGAGTGTCCACCCCAATCGGTTTAGCCCCAGGCTTACTTTCGACGATATGAAGCTCTACGCTTAACCCATGCAGCCCGAGCCCGTGATCGCCGTGATCGTCGACCTGGTCGACTCCCGCACGCTCGAGGACCGCTCCGCAGCCCAGCAGGACGTCGAGCACGCCTTCGACAGTACCCCGGGCGTCACCGCGCTCGACCCCCTGCGCGCGACGGTCGGCGACGAGTTCCAGGTCATCTACGCCACGCTCACCGACGCGCTGCTGGCCACGACGGCCGCGACCCTCGCACTCCCCCCGACCGTGCAGATCCGCCTCGGCATCGGCCGCGGGCAGGTCCGGACGATCGGCACCGGCGGCACCGGACCTCTGCAGGACGGCCCGGGCTGGTGGTCGGCTCGGGACGCCATCAACGAGACCCACCGGCGCGAGGACGGCCGGACCGCGTTCCTGCGGTCCTGGTACCACGACGCCGACGACCGCCACGGAACGACGGAGCGACTCGTGAACGCCTACTTCCTCAGCCGCGACCACGTCGTCTCGCGGCTCGCACCCCGCGCCCGCCGGATCGCACTCGGACTGGTGCAGGGCCGCACGCAGGCGCAGATCGCCGCGGACGAGGGGATCACCCCGTCGGCGGTGTCCCAGTCCGTGCAGAAGTCGGGCGTCGCCGCCCTGGTCGAGGGCCTGCGTGTCCTCGGGGACGGGGGCCGCTGATGCTCGCCGGAGTCCTCCTGACCCTCGTCGGGCTCGCCGACGTCGTCCGCGCACGGACCGGGACCGATGCGGCTCCACGGCGCGGGCTGACCGCCACGGTGATCGTCCTGCTCTGGGCCGCCGTGACGGCCGTGGCGGTGCTCGGCCTCGGCCTCGCCGTCTGGTCGGTGCTGGTCACGGTCGTCCTCGCAGCCCTGTGGGTCGCGACGACGATCCCGGTGCGGTCCGGTGGCGCGCCAGGCGGTCGCGATCGGGCACTCCCCTGGCTCCGACGCTCCGGGTCCTGGCCGGCCGTCCTGCTCGCGGTCGCCGTCGCCGTGCTGCTGCTCTGGGCGCCGGCTGCCGACCCCTCGGGCTTCGTGGTGGACTGGCACCGGGACATCGGCCCGTCCTTCGTCGGCGCGGTGCCGCTCGCCGCGATCGTCGCTGGGATCGGATCGGCGCTGTTCCTGGTCGACTCGGCCAACGTGGTCGTCGCCCAGGCACTGCCAGCAGAACTCTCCCCGGACGCCCAGCGCACAGCGGCGGCGGCAGCAGCAGCAGCCGGCCGACCGAAACGCTTCGGCCGACGACGCACCGGCAGGGCGTCGGACGAAGACGACGACCAACCCGGAGACCGCACGGTCACCCTCAAGGGCGGCCGCATGATCGGCCCGATCGAGCGCCTGCTGCTCGCCGGGTTCTCGTTGGCCGGCGCCTTCCCCGTCGTGGCCGCGCTGATCGCCGCGAAGGGGATCGTCCGGTTCCCCGAGATCCGCCGCGAGACGACCGGGTACCAGGCCGAGTACTTCCTCATCGGCAGCCTGGTGAGCTGGGCGATGGCCTTCGCCGCCGCCGGCATGTGCTGGTTGCTGGCACTGGGCTGACGAACACCCCCGGCCCCCGATCACCGCAGGTACGCTCTCCCCCGTGAACGGTGTCGGAGTCGGTGTCCTCGACGAAGCCGGGCGGCTCCGCCTGCTCGGCGCCGGTGTGACGGGCGCGGCCTTCGCCGTCGTCCTGGTCATGCTGGTCCTGTCCTCGTGGACCGAGGCGACCACCACCGTCCTGGTCTCGGCCGGCATCCCGACCGCCGTGGCCGGTGCCGCGATCGCCGTCGTCCTGCAGCGCCGCGCCTGGCGTGCCGAGGGCGGCTACGAACGGTCGATCGTCGTCCGCGAGTGGATCGCCGACGGGCAGGTGCCCACGGGTGTGCAGGCGGACCAGTGGATCCCGCTCGTGCAGGCCCAGGCCGACCGCGAGGGCGCCGGCTGGGGCAAGGTCGTCCTCGGCGTGCTGTGGATCGCGATGACCTGGTCGATGCGCGATCAGCACGGCACGCTCATCACGACGATGCTCATCCTGCTGTGGAGCGCGATGGCCCTGTGGGCAGCCGTCTGGGTCATCCCCCGCGCCCGGGCAGCGCGAGCGCTCCTGCGCCGCGGCGTCTCGACGATCGGCTGAACCCCGCCCGCGCGCGTCTGACTACGCTCGGACCCATGCAGAGTCGCACCCTCGGCCGCACCGGCCGCTCCGTCTCCCCCATCGGCCTCGGCACCTGGCAGTTCGGCGGTGACTGGGGTCCCGTCTCCGAAGCCGACGCGAACGCCGTCATGGACGCCTCCGTCGAGTCGGGCGTCACCCTGTTCGACACCGCCGACGTCTACGGCGACGGTCGCAGCGAGCAGCTCATCGGCGCGTGGCGTGCCGCGAACCCCGACGTGCCGCTGACGATCACCACGAAGATGGGCCGTCGCGCCGACCAGGTCCCCGAGAACTACGTCGCCGCGAACTTCCGTGAGTGGGTGGACCGCTCGCGGAAGAACCTCGGGCAGGACACCCTCGACCTCGTGCAGCTGCACTGCCCACCGACCCCGGTGTACGAGGACGACGCCGTCTACGACGCCCTCGACGCGCTGGTCGCCGACGGCTCCATCGCCGCCTACGGCGTCAGCGTCGAGACCGCCGACCAGGCCCTCACCGCGATCGCCCGGCCCGGCGTCGCGAGTGTCCAGATCATCCTCAACGCGTTCCGGCTCAAGCCGCTCGACCACGTGCTGCCGGCGGCCCGGGAGGCAGGGGTCGGCATCCTGGCGCGCGTCCCGTTGGCCTCGGGGCTGCTCTCGGGCAAGTACACGACCGACACGTCGTTCGCCGAGGGCGACCACCGCAACTACAACCGCCACGGCGAGGCCTTCGACCAGGGCGAGACCTTCAGCGGCGTCGACTACGACGACGGCGTGCGTGCTGCGCAGACCTTCGCGGCGTCCCTGCCGGACGCCGTCTCGGTCCCGCAGGCGGCGCTCGCGTGGATCCTCGCGCAGAACGGTGTCACCGCGGCGATCCCCGGCGCGCGCAACCCGGAGCAGGCGCGCTCGAACGCCGCAGCGGGCGACCTGCCGCCGATCGAGGGCCTCGACGCCACCGTGCACGACCTGTACGACACGTGGTTCCGCGCGAGCGTCCACGACCGCTGGTGAACCTGCGGAGCGTCGCGGTCGCGGTGGCCGCACTCCTGCTGCTGTCCGGGTGCGCCGCACCCGGAGCGGTCACCACCCGCGACGCTCCACCCTGGCCACGGCCGACCGACCTGACGGCCCGCGCCGAGTCCGCCGGGCTCCGGAACGTCTGGGGCGAACGGCTGGCCGAGCACGTGCACACGCACCTGACGATCCTGGACGGCGACGAACCGGTGACCGTCCCGGCGAACATCGGGCACTCCGACGACCGGAAGTTCGCCGCGGAGATCCACACGCACGACACCTCGGGCATCGTGCACGTCGAGTCCCCGACGGAGCAGACGTTCACGCTCGGGCAGTTCTTCGACGAGTGGGGTGTCTCGCTCGGTCCGGAGCACGTCGGTGGCCTGCGCGGCGAACTGACGGTGTGGGTCGACGGGCACCGGAGGATCGGCAACCCGCGCTCGATCGAGCTGACGGACCTGCGCCAGGTCGTCCTCGTCGTCACGACCGTCGGCGAGGTCCCGCACCTGCCGGCGCCCTTCGACTGGCCGCCGCAGTACGACTAGCGCCGGAGCCGGCTCGACTCAGGCCTCCTTCGCCGCGACCCACGACAGGTCGAGGTCCCACTGCTCGACCGACCCGGCCGGCAGCTGCCACACGTACTCGTTCTTGAGCTTCTTGCCGTCCTCGCGGAACGGCCCCGTCCGGTACGGGTAGAACGCCACCGTCGGCAGCGTGCCGGGCGGCGCCGTGCGGATCGCGTTCGAGAAGTCCTTGTTCAACCGCCGCAGCTCGGCGATCACGTCGCCCCGGGCGGCGTCCGCGTCGAACCCGCCGGCACCCGAGGCGAGCTGGAACGCGATGTGCAGCTGCCGGTCACCGCGGTCGTCCTCGTAGCTGATCAGCCGGTGGTTCTCGACGGCCTCGAGCAGCTCCGGGTCGCCGTACACGACGTCCCGCACCACGTCGGGTGCGACGACCGCCCCGTTGTAGTCGACGGACAGGTCGGACCGGCCGTAGTGGAACAGCAGCGGCAGGTCGAGCTCGGCCTCGGCGGCGAGCGCCGCGTGCCCCGTCGCACGCAGCACGGACCGCAGTTCCTTCATCCGCACGACGTGTCCGCGGTCGTGGATGTTGTAGCGGATGCGGGGGCTGATGTTCTCGGAGCGGGCGATGGTCACGACGAGTTCGCCGAGGTCGTTCGTCTCGATCAGGTAACCGAACGGGTTGAACTGGAACACCATCGGCAGCACCCCGTACTCGCCCTGCTTGGTGAGGGCGGCGGAGAGTTCCGGTGAGGCGGCGATCGCCCGGCGGAGCTGCACGCTGAACGGCGTCTCGATGCCGAGGTTGATCTCGAGGTCGCTCGCCCCGTAGGAGCCGAGCACGGCCTGCGCGTACTGCTCGATGTGGGCGCGCATGTTCTCGCTGATGCCCTCACCCCCGAACGCGGCGACGATCGTGTACTGGCTCCAGTCGAGCCGGTCGTCTTCGAACAGGGCCTTCAGGAACGGCGGGTAGCTGCAGATGATGTAGGTGAAGTCGGTGCCGAACTCGCGCATCGTCTGCACGATCTTGTCGCGGTCCGGGCCGATCGACTTGATCATGGACGACTCGGTGAGCGAGGCGGTCACGTTCATCCCGGTGGCCCAGGCCCCGAGCGAGAAGGCGTTGAGCACGAAGGGCTGCTTCGACAGGTCCTTCGCGGTGCGGGAGAACCCGAGCTGCAGCAGCTGTCGGGTGGCCTGGCGTTCGTCGGGGCCGCGCACCCAGCTGGTCGGGGTGCCGCTCGACCCGCTGGACTCGTCGACGACGACGCCGCGTCGGGGCAGGCGTCCGTCGATGCAGCGGTCGGGGATGCTCCAGCGCTTGACGTAGGAGTCCTTGTCCATCTCGGGGAGCGCCGAGATCGCTGCGGCGATCCCGCCACGGGTGTCGAGCCGGGAGGCCCGTCCCGACTCCGCCAGGAACGCGCGGTACGCGGGGACCCGCTTCGCAGCCCGTTCCGCGGTCCGCCAGGCGCGCCAGCGTCCGAGGGTCCAGCGGAGCGGCTCGATGCCGGGCGTGAGCAGGAGCTTGTGGGTGCCGACGCGGGGCATGAACAGTGCGACGAAGGTCTCGACCACCCACACCACCGAGAACACCGCTGCGCGCTTCACCGGGTCCCCCCGACGGTCATCGCTGCTGCGGGTCGGCGGTGTGCCAGGGGTGGTGGGTCGCTGTGTCCGAAGCGGAACAGCATCCAGGCCATCCGCCCGTCGGACTCGTCGACGCCCGCGCGTTCGACGAACGCGGCGTGTGACCGCGGGTTGGTGATGACGGTGCCGAAGGGGTGCATGGCGATGCCGCGGGCGGAGAGCTCCAGCCAGATGCGCATGAAGACCCGTCCGGCCTCGACGTACTCGGCCGGGGTGCTGAACGGTCCCTCGAGCCAGGCGAGCTGTCGGACGCCCCGCATGGTGGACAGGTACACCTTGCGGAAGACCCCGCCGATGCCCGGGGCCTGCCAGAGTCCGCGGTGCTCCATGGCGAACCGGAGCACCGGGCCGGGCATGAGCATCGTCTCGGCGGACAGCCCGTCGCCGGTGGCCGCTGCCTGTCGCTTCGAGAACCGCAGCCAGTGCAGGATCTCGTCGTGCACGGCGTCGTGCTGCAGGTCGTCGAACAGGGTCTCCTGGTTGACGCGCACGATCTCGTCGACGGTGGCCCGGTCGTCGGTGGTGCGGAAGCGCTGCCCGGCCGCCGACGCGATGGCGGACGCGGCCTCGATCGCGGTGGCGTCGACGAGCGTTGCGTCGTAGGGCCTGCGTGAGGTGCGCCGTGCGAGGAAGCCGGCCAGGGCCTCCCGGTCGTCCGCGGTGACCACGTGCGGACGCAACGTCACCGTGCCCAGCCGGTGCAGGCGGTCGTCCGCGCCGGCGTCGAGCCGACCGAAGTCCATCTCGGCGTGGTCGAGCCGTTCCTGCACGGTGTACCCGTGCGCTCGTGCCACCACGTCGAGCCCGGCCAGGAACACCCCGGCGCAGACGTGGCCGAACGGGATGCCGAACGACTCCGCCGGCAACCCCCGTCGCAGGTCGTAGAACACGGTCGCGGTGCGGTCGTCCTCGACGCGCACGACGATCGGTTGCGAGTTGTGCGGCGACGGGTAGTGCCGCGCGTCCTCGATGATGCCCGTCCACGGTGATGCCATCGTTCCCCCTCGGTGGTCCCTGGCGACGATCATACGAACCCCCTCGGCGCCCCATGACCCTCGGGGAATGCGCTGTGGAGAACTCGTGCGTAGCCTGCTCCTCGTGATGACCATCCGCACCGGCACCGACCTCGCCGCGGTCGAGGACGTCGTCGACGCCGTGACGGCGCACGGCGAGCGGTACCTGGACCGGGTGTTCACCCTGCGGGAGCGCACCGACACCGGTGACGACCCGGAGCGCCTCGCTGCCCGGTTCGCGGGCAAGGAGGCCGTCGTGAAGCTGCTCCGGCCGGCTCCGGACCAGGCGATCCCGCTGCGGGACGTCGCCGTCGTGCTCGACGCCGGCGGCGCCCCGACGGTCGAGCTGTCCGGGGCGGCCGCGGCCCTGGCGGAGTCGATCGGGTGCGGCCCGATCGCGGTCTCGTTGGCACACGAACGGGGGCTCGCGGTGGCGACGGCGGTGGCCCTCTCGGAGCGCTGACCCGGCGCTCCGGACAGGGGTGCGGTTTCCCGCACCGGCACGGCGGTTTCCCGAGGGCCGTTCCTCTTTACGGTTGCAGTCATGGAACAGGACCCGAACCCCTCCAGCACCACCGCGACGATCGCCGACCCGGCCACCGACCGGGCCGTCCGTCGCGCCCTCGCCGAGCACGGCAGGCTGACGGTCGACGCGTGGGACGTCGCGTCGATCGCCGACCTCTACGCCCTCGGCCTGACCTCGCACGCCACCGTCAACGTGATGCTCGCGGTGGAGTCGGACCTCGACGTCGAGTTCCCCGACTCCGTGCTGAACCGGTCCACCTTCGCGACCGTCGAGTCGATCGTCGCCGCGGCGGAGCTCGCCGCGGAGCTCGCCTCGTGACCCTGGTCCTGCCGGCACCGTCGGTCGTCGACCGGTTCGCCGAGCGTGCGAGCGCGGTGGCCGAGGTCGCCGCACAGTTCGCCGACGAGGTCGACCGCGACGCCCGGCCCCCGCGCGAGGCCATCGCCGCGATGCGGGAGTACGGCCTGCTCGCGGCAGCGGTGCCGACCGAGCACGGTGGCGAGGGTGCCTCCGTGGCGGAGCTCTCCGCGATCGCGACCGAACTCGGCCGCGCCTGCGCCGCGACCGGCATGGTGTTCGCGATGCACCAGGGCCAGGTCATGGCGCTCTGGCGGCACGGCGGCGACGGTGCCGGCGTGCTCGAGACCATCGAGGCCGTCCGGGGCGGGGCACTCGTCGCGTCCGCCACGACCGAGCGCGGCGTCGGCGGCGACGCCCGGCGGTCCACCTGCTCCATCGAACCGACCGACGACGGCCGGATCCGCCTGCGCAAGGACGCGCCGGTGATCTCGTACGCCACCGAGGCCGACGCGGTGTTCGTCACCGCCCGCCGCGACCCGGACGCCCCGGCGTCGGACCAGCGACTGCTCATCTGCCGCACCGACACGATGGTCCTGTCGCAGACGTCCACCTGGGACACCATGGGGCTCCGCGGCACGTGCAGCAACGGGTGGATCCTCGACACCGAGACGACGACCGACCGCGTGTTCCGCGACGACTACGCCACGATCTCCGCCCAGACCGTCCTGCCGGTGTCGCACGTGCTCTGGGCCTCGGTCTGGCTCGGCATCGCGGTCTCGTCCGCCGAACGTGCCCGCAGCGCCGTCCGCAAGCAGGCCCGCGCCGCCGTCGGGACGACCCCGCCCGGTGCCCTCCGGCTCGCCGAGCTCCTGGTCGACCTGCAGGCCCTGGCCGACTCGGTGCGCCACGCCGCCGAACGGTTCGACGCCGCAGCCGACGACCCGGACGTGCTGGCCTCGAGCGCGTACGCCCTCGCCGCGAACGCCCTGAAGATCGGTGCGTCCGAACGCGTCACCGACATCGTCACGAAGGCGCTGCGCATCGTCGGGATCGCGGGCTACGCCGCCTCGGGTCCGATGAGCATCGCCCGACACCTCCGAGACGCCCACGGGGCCGCCGTCATGGTGAGCAACGACCGTCTCCTCAAGAACGACGCCGACCTGGCCATCATGACGGGAGTGATCCTGTGACCATCACGGACACCACCACGCACACCACCGACACCACCACCGCGGACACCGCCGCCGCGGCCGCGCTCGACGCCGCCCGCGCCGCCCTCCGCACCCGCCTGCTCACCGACGGCGTGCTCCTCGACCTCGGCACGCCCGGCCTCTACGGCCGCACCGGGGTCTTCGAGCGCGTGTACGCCGCGGTCGACGCCGCAGCGGTCCGCAGCCAGCAGCACCTCGGCGCCGAGGTCCTGCGCTTCCCGCCGGTCGAGCCGCTCGCGTCCTTCGAGCGCACCGACTACATCGCGTCGTTCCCGGACCTCGCCGCGTCGATCTCCGGGTTCACCGGCGACGACCGCACCCACCGCGCACTGCTCGCCGCCCGCGAGCGCGGTGAGCGCTGGGAGGGGTTCCTCGAGCCGGCCGACCTCATGCTCACCCCCGCGGTCTGCCACCCGGTCTACGGCCTGATCGGCGACACCGTGCCCCGGCAGGGCCGGTTCTTCGACGTCCTCGGCGACTCCTTCCGCCGCGAGCCCTCGCTCGACCCGATGCGCCTGCAGGCCTTCCACATGCACGAGTTCGTGCACGTCGGCACCCCCGCGTCCGCAGCGGCCCACCGGGACGGCAGCATCCCGGTGATGCGCGCGCTGCTCGAGTCGTTCGGGCTCGAGATCGATGTCGTCCCCGCCAACGACCCCTTCTTCGGCCGCGTCGGGCAGATGCTCGCCCGCAACCAGGTCGAGCAGGCGCTCAAGTTCGAGTTCGTGACGAAGGTCTACGGTCCCGACCACGACGCCACCGCGATCAGCTCCGCGAACCTGCACGAGGACCACTTCGGCACCTCGTTCGGCCTCCGCACCGAGGACGGACAGGTCGCGCACAGCGCCTGCATCGCGTTCGGCCTGGAACGCATCACCATCGCCCTGTTCGCCGCCCACGGCACGGACCTCGACGCCTGGCCGGCGTCCGCCCGCGCCGCCCTCGCCCTGTGACCACGCTGCACGGCTGGTCCGGATCGCCGGCGATCCGCGCAGCGGTCCAGCTCCCCGCCGCCGCGCGCGCCGGCGTCGTGATCTGCCCGCCGCTCGGGCAGGAGGGCGTCATCGCGTACCGCACGCTCCGTCTGCTGGCCGACCGCCTGGAGGCCCGTGGCATCGCCTCGGTGCGCTACGACCCGTCCGGACGTGGTGACGGCGCCCCCGACACCACGCCGGACGCGCAGGTCCGGTCCGCACGCCACGCCGCCGCCGTGCTCCGCACGACGGGGGTGCAGCACGTCGCCTTCGTCGGGCTGGCCTCGGCGGCCCTCGTCGCCGCGAACGCGGCCGCGGACACCGACGGCCTCGTCGTCTGGGACGCCCCGGCATCGGGCAAGGGGTGGCTCCGCCGGCAGCGCGCCCTCGCGACCATCACGATCGGTGCCGACCGCGTGGTCGACGGCGTCGAGAGCCTCATCGGGTTCGACGTCGCGCCGGACGAGGCCGCCGCACTCGCGGACCTCGCCTTCGCCCCGCGCACCGGGCCCACCGTCGCGCTCGTCCGTCCGGGTGCCCGGCCGCCGAAGCCCCTCGGTGGCCTCGAGGTGACCGAGGTCACCGGCAGCGCCGAGCTCCTCGACGGCACGAGCATCCACGCCCGCATCCCCGGAGCCGCCGTCGACACCGTCGTGGCCTGGCTCGACACCTGGGCGCCCGAGACGGCGGTGCCCGTCCGCGTGCCCGTCCTCGACGAGGTCCTCGACGTCGACGGCCGCGTGTCGGAGCGCATCGTCCACCTCGGCGATCAGGGCCTGTTCGGGATCGAGACCGTCTCGTCCGCCCAGCACCACGACGCCCCCGTCGTCGTCCTCCACAGCGGCGGCGCCGAACACCGCGTGGGGGCCACCGACTACCAGGTCGAACTCGCCCGCGCCCTCGCCCGCGACGGCGCCCGGGTCGTCCGGGTCGACCGTCGTGCCACCGGCGAGAGCACCGGCGTGCACGAGGACGAGCGGAGCTTCCTGTTCGCGCAGGAGTGGGTGGAGGACCAGTCCGCCGTCGTCACCGCACTCGCCACGCCCTCGGACCGGCTCGTGCTCGTCGGCATGTGCGCCGGCGCCTGGGTCGCGGGCCGCGCCGTCGAGGAGGCCCCGCGCCTGGTCGTCGAGATCAGCCCGAACGACTACCGTCGCGTCCCGGCCGAGCCCGGCTCGTACGCCGACGGGGTCCGGGCGATCGACGCCCCGTCGCCCGCCCGGATGTGGGTGCGCGAGCGGTACAACCGCTTCGTGCCGAAGGCCGTCCGCGACCGCATCGCCCGTCGCGACCGGATGGGCGGGGTCGTCGGCCACGTCCGCCCGCTCGTCGAGCACGGCACCGACGTCGTCGTGATCGTCGCTCCCGAGGACGCCGCCCTGTTCGACCGGCTCGGTGGGCAGAAGGCCGTCCGGCGCTGGCCCGGTGACGACCGTCGCGGCTCGGTGTCCGTCGTCCGCGTCGAGGACGGGGACCACGCGCTGTTCTCCCCGACGATGCGCGAGGCCGTCGTCGCCGAGGTGCGCTCCCGCGTCGCGGCGACGTTCCCCGTCCACACCTGACGCTCCTCGACCTGCTCAGCGCAGGCCGAGCTCCCGCGCGACGGCGTCGGGACGCTCGACGTGGGCGAAGTGCCCGCAGTCGTCGAGCAGCACCGTCCGGACCTGCGGCACGAACGCCCGCAGCGCCTCGAGGTCCGAGACGCGGGCGAACACGTCGTCGCGCCCGGCGATCGCCGTCACCGGGCAGGTGATCGAACGCCACCGGTCGACGTCGTACGCCGCCGCCGACCGTGCCGCCTCCGTGAACTGCTCCGGCCGGAGCTCCTCGACGAAGGCCTCGAGCACGCTCGGGTCCAGACGTCGAACGTGCGTGAACACCGGCGCCGCGACGAGCGGCAACAGACCGATCCGCGCGATCCCCCGGAGCAGCGGACGAGCGGTGCCACCGGTCACCGTGAGGCCCGCACGCAGCAGGGTGAACGCCGGCAGGGTGCCGAGCGCCCGCACCGGGTGCCGAGCCGCACCGGCGGTCGCGACCGTGGTGCCGGACACGAGGGCGAGCGACCGCACCCGCTCAGGCGCCACCACCGCCAGGTGCAACCCGACGAACGCTCCCATGGAGTGCCCGACCACGTCGACCGCGCCGAGGCCCAGCGCACCGAGGACCGCCGACACGGCACCCGTGACAGCGTCGAGCCCGAGCGGACCGTCGGGAGCCGGCGAGGACCCCCAGCCGGGCAGGTCGACGAGCACCAGCCCGCGGTCCCCGATCCCGTCCGCGGCGCGCAGCAACGGTGTCCACGTCGACCAGGAGCCGGCGACGCCGTGCAGCAGCAGGAGTGGGTCCGGGCCGGCGCGGTGGTGCACCACGACTGGCCCGGTCGGGGCCTCCACGACCGTGCGGGACAGCCCCCAGGCGCCGGGCGTGACGCGCACCGGGTACGGGGCGTACGCATCAGCGGTGACCCCGTGACCACGTGGGTCGGTGTCGATGGCGTGCACCGGGCCTCCTGTCCGACCGTCGACGCGGACGCGTCCGTCAGGAGGGATTCGGAACGCTAGCCGACGGGGACGGGTGCCGAACAGGCGGCGAGCCGGTCGAGGGCCGCCTTGTACTCGGCGACGTCGCGCTGCAGGCCGGGCTCGGTGATGATCGAGGCCTTGATGCGGCCCTGCACGTCGATGACGAAGGTCGCGCGGGTGGCGAAGCCCTTGTTCTCGAGGAACACGCCGTACTCCTTCGAGACCGCGCCGTGCGGCCAGAAGTCGGCGAGCAGCTCGAAGTCGTAGCCGTTCGTCTCGGCGAACGAGCGGAGCGTCGCCTTCGAGTCGACCGAGATGCCGAGCAGCTCGATGCGCTGGTCCTGGAACATCGTGATGTTGTCCTGCAGGGTGCAGAGCTCGTTCGTGCACCCGGACGAGAACGCCAGCGGGAAGAAGACGAGTGCGACCGGGCGGTTGCCACGGAAGTCGCTGAGTCGGACGTGCTCACCGAACTGGTTCGGGAGCTCGAAGTCCGGCGCGAGTGAGCCGATCTCCAGTGCCATCGCTACGTGTGCTTCTTCCTCGGGCGTGGGGTGTGCCCGTCGGGTCCGTGCGCCGCGGATCGCGTGTGCACGATCGGCCATGCTACGCCGACGACACGCGAATGCAAGCACCCGTCCACCTGCACGTCACCATCAGCATCAGCGTCGGTCCTGGGGCCTAGAGTGGACGGGGCCCCAGCCGGTCGCGACCCGACCACCGGAGCCACCATGTCCACCACCACGAGAACGAACGAGGTCAAGGGTGACGGTGAACGACCAGGACCCGTACAGCGCCGGGGCGAACGACCAGGATCCGCAGGAGACCGCCGAATGGCGTGAGTCCCTCGACGGGCTGGTCCAGACCCACGGACACCAGCGCGGTCGCGAGATCATGCTGAGCCTGCTCAAGCGGTCCAAGGAACTGCACCTCGGTGTGCCGATGGTCCCGACGACGGACTACGTGAACACCATCGCGCCGGAGAACGAGCCGGAGTTCCCCGGCGACGAAGAGCTGGAGCGCCGGTACCGCCGCTGGATCCGCTGGAACGCGGCCATCACGGTGCACCGTGCACAGCGTCCCGGCATCGGGGTCGGCGGGCACATCTCGACGTACGCGTCGAGCGCTGCGATGTACGAGGTCGGCTACAACCACTTCTTCCGCGCGCAGGACCACCCCTCCGGTGGCGACCAGGTCTTCTTCCAGGGCCACGCCTCCCCCGGCATGTACGCCCGCGCGTACATGGAAGGTCGCCTCTCCGAGGACCAGCTCGACGGGTTCCGGCAGGAGAAGTCGCACGCCGGCGGCGGCCTGTCGTCGTACCCGCACCCGCGCCTCATGCCGCACTTCTGGCAGTTCCCGACCGTGTCGATGGGCATCGGCCCGATCAACGCGATCTACCAGGCGCAGCAGGCCAAGTACCTGTCGAACCGCGGCATCAAGGACGCCATGGACCAGCAGGTCTGGGCGTTCCTGGGCGACGGCGAGATGGACGAGGTCGAGTCCCGCGGGCAGCTCCAGGTCGCCGCGAACGACGGCCTCGACAACCTGAACTTCGTCATCAACTGCAACCTGCAGCGACTCGACGGTCCGGTCCGTGGCAACGGCAAGATCATCCAGGAGCTCGAGGCGTTCTTCCGCGGTGCGGGCTGGAACGTCATCAAGGTCGTCTGGGGCCGCGAGTGGGACGACCTGCTCGCCCGTGACACCGAGGGCGCGCTCCTCAACCTGATGAACCAGACGCCGGACGGCGACTACCAGACGTACAAGGCCGAGAACGGTGCCTACGTGCGCGAGAACTTCTTCGGGCGCGACCCGAAGGCGCTTGAACTCGTCAAGGACTACACCGACGACCAGATCTGGAACCTCAAGCGCGGTGGCCACGACTACCGCAAGGTCTACGCCGCGTTCAAGGCCGCGACCGAGCACAAGGGCCAGCCGACCGTCATCCTGGCGAAGACGGTCAAGGGCTACGGCCTCGGCCCGAGCTTCGAGGGCCGCAACGCGACCCACCAGATGAAGAAGCTCACGCTCGACAACCTCAAGCAGTTCCGCGACGAGATGCGCATCCCGATCTCCGACGCGCAGCTGGAGGAGAACCCCTACACGCCGCCGTACTACCACCCGGGCAACGACGACGAGGCGATCCAGTACATGCACGAGCGTCGTCGCGCGCTCGGTGGCTACGTGCCGGAACGTCGCACGAAGTACACGCAGTTCACGCTGCCGGACGACTCGAAGTACCAGGTCGTCAAGAAGGGCTCCGGCAAGCAGGAGGTCGCCACCACCATGGCGTTCGCACGCCTGCTGAAGGACCTGCTGCGCTCGCCCGACTTCGGCGACCGCGTGGTCCCGATCATCCCGGACGAAGCACGCACGTTCGGCATGGACGCCTACTTCCCGTCGGCGAAGATCTACAACCCGAACGGCCAGCACTACACGTCGGTCGACCGCGAGCTCCTCCTGGCCTACAAGGAGAGCCCGCAGGGCCAGATCATCCACGTGGGCATCAACGAGGCGGGCGCCCTCGCGGCGTTCACCGCGGTCGGCACCTCGTACTCGACGCAGGGCGAGCCGCTCATCCCGGTCTACGTCTTCTACTCGATGTTCGGGTTCCAGCGCACCGGCGACGCCATCTGGGCCGCCGGCGACCAGATGACCCGTGGCTTCATGATCGGCGCGACCGCCGGCCGCACCACGCTGACGGGCGAGGGCCTGCAGCACGCGGACGGCCACTCGCCGCTCCTCGCCACGACGAACCCGGCCGTCGTCTCGTACGACCCGGCGTACGGCTACGAGATCGGCCACATCGTCAAGGCCGGCCTCGACCGCATGTACGGCACGAACGAGGACGGCTCGCCGAAGCACGCCGACCCGAACGTCATGTACTACCTGACGGTCTACAACGAGCCGCTGGTGCAGCCGGCCGAGCCCGAGGGCGTCGACGTCGAGGGCATCCTCAAGGGGATGTACCTGCTCAAGGCGAGCGAGCACGACGGCCCGAAGGCCCAGCTGCTCGCGTCCGGTGTCGCCGTGCCGTGGATCCTCGAGGCGCAGCAGCTCCTCGCCGAGGACTGGGGCGTGTCGGCCGACGTCTGGAGCGTCACGAGCTGGGGTGAGCTGTACCGCGACGGTGTGGCCGCCGAGCAGCAGGCGTTCCTCAACCCGAACGAGCCGGCCCGCACGCCGTTCGTCACCGAGCGCCTGCTCGGCACCGAGGGCCCGGTCGTCGCCGTGAGCGACTTCATGCACCTGGTGCAGGAGCAGATCCGCCCGTTCGTGCCGACCGACTACGCCACGCTCGGCGCCGACGGCTTCGGTTTCTCGGACACCCGTCCGGCCGCTCGCCGCTTCTTCCACATCGACGGCCCCTCGGTCGTCGTGCGGACGCTGCAGCAGCTCGCCCGCCAGGGCAGGGTCGACGGCGCGCTCGTCCAGCAGGCGATCGACAAGTACCGCCTGCACGACGTGACCGCCGGCACCACCGGCAGCGCGGGCGGCGAGAGCTGATCAACCCGTGACGACGGTCCGCCCGGACCACGAGAGCCAGGAGAGCGCGCGCGAGCGAGCGCTCTCCTGGCTCCGTCAGGTGTCCGGAGAACTCTCCACCGCCACGATCAAGCGGCTCGAGGACACGCTCCCCTGGTACAGCGAGATGCCGCCGGGGCGCCGCTCCGCCGTGGGCCTCGTCGCCCAGGCGGGCATCACCTCGTTCATCAGCTGGCTCGAGGGCACCGCGTCGACGCCGTGGATCGCCGCGGCCGACGTCTTCGGGTCCGCCCCGCGGGAGCTCCTGCGCTCGGTGAGCCTGCAGCAGACCCTGCAGCTCATCCGCGTCGTGGTGACCGTGGTCGAGGAACGCGCCGCCGACGACGAGATGCTGCAGGAGGCGATCCTCAAGTACTCCCGCGACATCGCGTTCGCCGCAGCCGACGTCTACGCCCGCGCGGCCGAGGCCCGCGGTCTGTGGGACGCCCGGCTCGAAGCGCTCGTGGTCGACTCGATCCTCTCCGGCGAGTACGATGACGAACTGCCGTCCCGCATCGCCGCCCTCGGGTGGCACGGCCACGGCGAGGTCGCGGTGCTCGTCGGCACCGCACCGAAGCAGCTCGAGGTCGACCAGGTCCGCCGCACCGCACGGCACATGGACGCCGACGTGCTCGTCGGGGTCCAGGGATCGCGGCTCGTCGTGGTGATCGGCCGCGCCACCCCCCGTGACGACGTCCCCGAGGGCGAGGAGCCCGTCTCCTTCACGACCATCGCGCAGGCCCTCGAACCACTGTTCGGCGAGGGGCACCTGGTGCTCGGCAACGAGGTCCCCGGGGTCGTCGACGCCTCGACCAGTGCGAAGGCCGCCCTCGCCGGGTTCGCCGTCGCGCGTGCCTGGCGCGGCGTGCCCCGCCCGGCCCTGGCCGACGACCTGCTGCCCGAACGTGCCCTGGCCGGCGACCCCCTAGCCCGGTCCGCCCTGGTGCAGCGCATCTACGTCCCGCTCAAGGACCAGTCCACCGAGCTCCTGCAGACGCTGTGGTGCTACCTCGACACCGGCCGGTCGCTCGAGGCCACGGCGCGCGAGCTCTTCGTGCACCCGAACACCGTGCGCTACCGCCTGCGCCGGGTCGCCGACATCATCGGGTGGGACGCCACGCACGCCCGGGACGCCCTGATCGTGCAGTCGGCGCTCATCCTCGGCGCGATGTCCGAGTCCGCGACCGGCCGTCGCCGCATCACGCCCCGACGCTAGAGCGCTCCGGACGGTAGAGAACCGACAATGTCCCGCGGGGATTCGTGTGGGAAGTCCACACGGGCCCCGCGGGGCGAGAACGCGAGGATTGTCCGGTGATCGTCGTCGTCGCGCCCGGACAGGGCTCCCAGACCCCCGGCTTCCTCGCCCCCTGGCTCGAGGACGCCACCGTTCGTGAACGAGTCGGGCAGTGGTCGGAGTCGATCGGCGTCGACCTCGCCGAGCTCGGCACGAACTCCGACGCGGACACCATCAAGGACACCGCGCTCGCACAGCCCCTCATCGTGGCCGCCGGCCTGGTGACCGCCGAAGCACTGCTCGCCGAGGGCCGTCGTGCCCTGGTGGGCGGGGTCGCCGGACACTCGGTGGGCGAGTTCACCGCCGCCGCGGTCGCCGGGATCCTCGAGCCGACCGACGCCGTCGCCCTGGTTGCCGAGCGCGGCCGGGCCATGGCCGACGCCGCAGCGCTCGAGCCGACCTCGATGGCCGCCGTCCTCGGTGGCGACGCCGACGCGGTCGCCGCAGCCCTCGCCGAGCACGGCCTCGTGCCCGCGAACCACAACGGTGGCGGCCAGACCGTCGTCGCCGGTGCCGCAGACGCCATCGCGGCCCTCGCCGCCGATCCGCCCGCCAAGGCCCGGGTGATCCCGCTCGCCGTGGCCGGTGCGTTCCACACCCGGTACATGGCCCCCGCCGTCGAGCGGGTCGTCCCGGTCGCGGCCGCCGCCACCGTGCAGGACCCGACCCTGCCGATCTGGACCAACGCCGACGGCTCCCGCGTCGACGACGGGCGCCGCTTCGTCGACCTCATGGTCCAGCAGATCGCGAGCCCCGTGCACTGGGACGCGGTCATGGAGTCCTTCTCCGCCGCAGGTGTGACCGGCATCATCGAGCTCGCACCCGCCGGTGCCCTCGTCGGCCTGGCGAAGCGCGGCCTCCGCGGCACGCCGACCGTCGCCATCAAGACCCCCGACGACCTGCCTGCAGCGATCGACCTGCTGCAGCGCGCGGGCCAGGAAGCAGACGCAACCGCATGACCGACCCGACCACCCCGACGGACGCCCCCACGGGCCTCCCGACCGGATCCGCGCGCCCGCTGCTCCAGCAGCGCCGCGGCCACGAGTTCACCCGGATCCTGGCGTTCGGCGCCGCCCGTGGCGAGAACGTCGTGCCGAACGACGACCTCGTCGGCCCGATCGACTCGTCCGACGAGTGGATCCGCCAGCGCACCGGCATCATCACCCGCAAGCGAGCGGGCAAGGACGTCGAGGCCGTCGACCTCGCCGAGGCCGCCGCACGCGAGGCCATCGAGAAGGCCGGCATCGAGCCGTCCCAGATCGGCGTCGTGCTCGTGAGCACCGTCACGCACACCGTGGCGACCCCGTCGATGGCGTCGCTGCTCGCCGAGCGCATCGGCGCCACCCCGGCCGCCGCGTACGACATCAGCGCCGCCTGTGCCGGGTACGCCTACGGAATCGCCCAGGCCGACTCGTTCATCAAGTCCGGGCTCGCCGACCACGTGCTGGTCGTCGGGGCCGAGAAGCTCAGCGACGTCGTCGACCCGACGGACCGCTCGATCTCGTTCCTGCTCGGGGACGGTGCCGGCGCCGCCGTGATCGGCCCGAGCGACTTCCCGGGCATCGCCCCCACCATCTGGGGTTCCGACGGCTCGAAGTGGGACGCCATCGGCATGACCGCGACCTACAACGAGTGGGAGGCCGGAGCACCGCGTCCGACCATGCGCCAGGCCGGGCAGACGGTGTTCCGCTGGGCCGTCTGGGAGATGGTCAAGGTCGCCCGCCAGGCGCTCGAGACCGCCGGCGTCCGCCCCGAGGACCTCGCCGCGTTCGTGCCGCACCAGGCGAACATCCGCATCATCGACGAGTTCGCCAAGCAGCTCGGCCTGCCCGAGACGGTGACGATCGCCCGCGACATCACCACCACCGGCAACACCTCCGCCGCGAGCATCCCGCTCGCCACGCACCGCCTGCTCGAGGAGCACCCGGACCTGTCGGGCGGCCTCGCCCTGCAGATCGGCTTCGGCGCTGGACTCGTGTTCGGTGCCCAGGTGGTCGTCCTCCCCTGATCCCCGTCCGGTCGCGCAACCGCGCGCCCGGTCCCCATCCCGACGAGCCTCCGCGCACCCGGACCCCGCGTGCCCTAGGCTGGTCAACGGTCAAACGACACCCCCCTTCAAGGAGAACACTCATGGCCCTGTCCAACGAAGAAGTCCTCGCCGGCCTGGCCGAGCTGATCAACGACGAGACCGGTATCGCCACCGACACCGTCGCCGCCGACAAGTCCTTCACGGACGACCTCGACATCGACTCCATCTCGATGATGACCATCGTGGTCAACGCCGAGGAGAAGTTCGACGTGAAGATCCCGGACGAAGAGGTCAAGAACCTCAAGACCGTGGGCAACGCGGTCGACTACATCGTCAAGGCCCAGGCCTGACACGAGCTTCCTGAGCGCCGCGGCCCGCGGACCCCTGCGGGCCGTGGCGCTCATCTTGTTCACCCCAACGAAAGAGCACGTCGTCCCATGACCAAGAAGACCGTCGTCGTCACCGGGATCGGTGCGATCTCACCCCTCGCCGCGACCGCCCCGGACACCTGGGACGCGCTGCTCGCCGGCAAGTCCGGCATCACCCGCATCGAGGACCCCCGCTACGCCGAGCTCGAACTCCCCGTGGAGTTCGCCGGCCAGGCGCGCCGGTTCCTCACCGACCAGCTCACCCGCCCCGAGTCGAAGCGCCTCGACCCCTCGTCGCAGCTGTCGCTCGTCGCGGCACGCGAGGCCTGGGCCGACGCCGGCATCGACGACGAATCGGTCGTGCCCGAGCGCCTCATCGTCGACTGGGCGACGGGCATCGGCGGCGTGAACACGCTGCTCGACGCCTGGGACACCCTGCGCGAGAAGGGGCCGCGTCGCGTCCTGCCGATGACGGTCCCGATGCTCATGGCGAACGGTCCCGCCGCCGCCATCGAGATGGAGTTCGGCGCCCGCGGTGGTGCCCGCACCTACCTGTCCGCCTGCGCGTCCTCGACCGAGTCGCTGGCCGAGGCGTACCGACACATCGCCGACGGCGACGCCGACATCGTCATCACCGGTGGCGCCGAGGCCGCGCTGCACCCGCTCCCGCTGGCCGCGTTCGCCGCGATGCAGGCCCTGTCGCGCCGCAACGACTCCCCCGAGACCGCGTCGCGTCCCTACGACGTCACGCGTGACGGCTTCGTGCTCGGTGACGGCGCAGCGGCGCTCATCCTCGAGTCGAAGGAGCACGCCGAGGCCCGCGGTGCGACGATCTACGCCGAGGTCGCCGGCTCCGGCATCACCTCGGACGCCTTCCACATCACCGCGCCGGACCCCGAGGGCAGCGCCGCCGCCCGTGCGGTCCTGCAGGCCCTCGAGCACGCCGACGCGAGCATCGAGGACGTCGTGCACGTCAACGCGCACGCCACCTCGACCCCCGTCGGTGACGTCGCCGAGTACCACGCGATGCGTCGGGTCTTCGGCGACCACCTGGACGACGTCGTGGTGTCCGCGACCAAGGCCTCGACGGGCCACCTGCTCGGTGGTGCGGGTGCGATCGAGGCGGTCTTCACCGTCCTCGCGCTGCACAACCGCGTCGCCCCGCCGACGATCAACCTGCACGACCAGGACCCGGAGATCGTCATGGACGTGGCCCGCGAGCCGCGCGCACTGCCCGAGGGTGACCTGCTCGCGGTCAGCAACTCGTTCGGCTTCGGCGGCCACAACGCCGTGGTCGCGTTCCGCAGCGTCTGATCCGTCCCACCCTGCCAGGAGGCCCGTCCCGCGTCGTCGGGGCGGGCTTCCGTCGTTCCGGTGCCGGTTGGAGTCCCGGCAACACGCCGTCGTGTCGCTGAGGCGCCCCGGAAACGACGAGACGCCGCCGTATTCGGCGGCGTCTCGAGTCTTCGGCGGCGTCAGGACAGCACGCCGGCGTGTTGCGCACCCGACGTCGGCGTCCGGCGCACCCGAGACGCCGGCGTGTTGCGAGTTGGCTCAGCCGACGCGGTGCAGCCAGACGACCGGGTTGCCCTCGGCCGCGTGGCGGAAGGGCTCGAGCTCGTCGTCCCAGGCCTGCCCGAGGGCGAGCCGGAGCTCACGGTGCAGCTCGAGGGCGTTGCTGCCCGCGACCTCCATCGCGTAGCGCACCCGGTCCTCGGGGATGACCATGTTGCCCGTGACGTCGGTCTGCGCGTAGAACACCCCGAGGTCGGGCGTGTGCATCCAGCGACCGCCGTCCGAGGCGCTCGTCGGCTCCTCGGTGACCTCGTACCGCAGGTGTTCCCACCCGCGCAGGGCCGACGCGATCGCGGCACCGGCGCCCACCGCACCGGTCCACGTGTACTCGGTCCGGCGCGCACCGTCCTGCGCGGGCTGGTCGAGCCACGAGAAGTTCACGGCGCGGTTCATCGCGCGACCTGCTGCCCATTCGACGTGCGGGCAGAGCGCGCGGGGTGAGGAGTGCACGTAGAGCACTCCTGTCGTCGTTCCGTTCACGGTTCCTCCGATACGTCAGGTGCGACTTCCCCATCGACCTGGTGCGGAGGATCCTGACCCGAGGGGCCACGGAACCATCGGTATGCGATTGTGATGTCCCGACGGGACACGCCCATTATGCAGCGCTGCGGCTGGGAACGGCAAGGAACCGACCCCGATCAGTGCAGGACGGCACCGTTGGCGTCGACCGGGTGTCGCTCCCCCGCCGTGATCGGCACCGGGACGCGGTTGTCCTCCGGTGGGATCGGGCACGCGTACTGGTACGAGAACGCGCACGGCGGCAGGACCAGCAGGTTCCAGTCGAGCTCGACCGTGGCCTCCGTGCCGGGGTCGTCGAGGTACAGGAACCGACCCATCGAGTAGTTGCTGCCCGGGTCGTCCTCGGGCAGGGCACTCGTGGCGTCCTGCACGATGAGCTGCAGCCGCGGGGCTCCGCGGTGGGCAGCCGACCGGACGGCGACGAACCGCACCGTGGCACCACCCACGACGGTCTCGACGTGTCCGGCGACCGGCAGGGCGTCGCCGGCGGCGTCGCGGACGCTGCCACGGGCCTCCAGGGCGTCTCCCGCCAGCGGGACGTACGTGCCGGACGTCACCCAGTCGCCGGACCACGCGAAGCGGGCGATCTGCGCGAAGCGGGCGATCGCCTCGGACGACGGGTCCCAGACGCGCAGGGTGTCGCCGCTGACGGTGCCGGCGAAGCCGTCCGGCAGCGCGACGGTCGACGGCACGACGGCGGTGTCCCCGGCCACCAGGACCGTACCGTCGACCGGGACGCCGTCGACGACGACACCGTCGGAGGCCTCGGCCGTCACGGTGAGTCCGCCGACGGCCGGGGCCCACGTCCCGGGGACCGGCCAGACCGGCTGCGGGTGGTCGACGTGCTGGGCGTTCACCAGGGCGAGCGGCCCACGGGCACTGCGCGCCCAGCGGTCACGATCGTGGACGTGCTCGGCGAAGGCGGCGACGACCGCGTCGTCCGGTGCGCCGGTGCCGCTCGTCACGCCTGCTCCTGGCGGGGGTAGATGACCTTCTGCACGATGATGATGACCGACGCCGCGACGGGCAGCGCCACGAGTGCGCCGAGCACTCCGCCGATCGTGCCGCCCGCGACCGCCGCGATGACCACGAGCGCGCCGGGCACCTGGACCGCACGCGACATGATGCGCGGGGAGATCAGGTAGGCCTCGACCTGCATGTAGACGAGGTAGTAGATGGCGGCGGCGAGGGCGGTGGCCGGCGACGCGAAGAAGCAGAGCAGCGAGATGACGATCGCGGCGGCGAGCGTGCCGACGAGCGGGATGAGCGAGCCGAGGAACGCGAACGACGCGAGCAGCACGGGCAGCGGGGCCCCGATGATGAGCAGGAAGAAGAAGCTCAGGATGCCGTTGATCAGTGCCTGCGAGACCTGCCCGACGACGTAGCGGCCGACAGCCTGCGTGATCTGCTCGCTCACGTCGATGAAGTTCTGGCGGCGCGACGCGGGCACGAACCGGTACGTCGCACGCTTCATGCCCCGCATCGACGCGAGGAAGTAGAGCATCAGGATGATGACGATGAGCGCCCCGGTGACCCCGGACAGGATGCCGCTGCCGACCGCCAGGATCCCGCCGCCGACGCTGAGCAGGTTGCCCGGCTTCTCGACGAACGACTGCAGCGACTGCAGCGCGTGGTCGATGTCGAACGACCCGGCGAACTGCTTCGACAGGTCCTGCACCCACTGCTGCTGCGAGATGTCCTGCACGATGTCGGGGAAGTTCTGGATCAGGTTGGACGCCTGCTCCACCAGGATCGGCACGACGGCGAACACGATGCCAGCGAAGGCCCCGAGGACCGCGACCACGACGATCGTGATGGCGGACCAGCGCGGGATGATCCGCTCCAGGAACGACACGAGCGGGTCGATGCCGAGTGCCAGGAACAGCGCGACCCCGATGTAGACCAGCACCGTGCTGAGCTCGTTGATGATCGCACCGGCGAGCAGCGCGACGAGCACCCCGATGGCGCCCATGAACCCGAGGCGGAAGGCGTTCACGCGCACGCCGGTACCGCCACGGGTCACCTCGAAGGTGACGTTCGGTGTCGGTGCGTGGTCGTCCTGCGACGTGTCGCGCTTCCTTGGCATGTGCACGTAGGGCGGGCGGGACTCGAACCCGCGGATCGTTCGGTTATGAGCCGACTGCCTTGACCAGCTTGGCTACCGCCCCTCGCCGGAGACCCTCAGGCCACCGGCTCACCACGATACAGCGACTCGAACGTCGACAGCGTGCGGTTGATGTCGTGTGCCTCGATCATGGTCAGACTGCGATCCCGCATCGCGACGTACTCCGACTCGGGCGCGGTGAGCACCGTCGTGAGCTTCGCCGCCAGGTCGTCCACGTCGCCCGGGGTGAACAGGTACCCGTTGCCGTCGATCAGGTGCGGCAGCGCCATCGAGTCGGCGGCGACGACGGGCAGCCCCGAGGCCATCCCCTCGAGCGACGAGATGCTCTGCAGTTCCGCCGTCGACGGCATCGCGAACACCGTCGCGTTGGTCAGGGCCTCCTGCTTGCGCTCGTCGGAGACGAAGCCCAGGAACCGCACGCGGTCCTCGAGCCCGAGCTCCTTCGCCAACGCGGTCAGCTTCGGGATCATCTCGCCGTCGCCGACGATGGTCAGCGTCGCGGACAGCTCGGCGGGCAGCAGCGCCACCGCGCGGACGAGCACGTCGAGGTTCTTCTCGGGGGCCACACGACCCACGAAGACGATGTCGTTGTTGACCGGGCGTCCCTCGCGCGCCACGTACCGGGACGCGTCGATGCCGCACGAGATCGCGAGGACCTGCTGGCCGGCGATGGCCTTCCGCAGGTAGTCGGCGGCCAGGTTCGTCGGCGTCGTGATGGTGTCCGCCAGCCGGTAGGTCTTGGCGGCGTCGCTCCAGGCGATCTTCAGCGCGAGGGGCAGCGTCCACTTGCCGAACGGCGTGTACTCGAGCAGGTTCTCCGGCATGAAGTGGTTCGTCGCGATGACCCGGATGCCGCGGTCGTTCGCCTCGTGCACGATGCCGCGGCCGATGACCACGTGCGACTGGATGTGCAGCACGTCGGGCTTGACGGCGTCGAGGATCGGCCCGGTCCACTTCCGGACGCTCCACGGCCAGACGAAGCGCAGCCACGGGTGCAGGGGCCACTTGTACGACTTCAGGCGGTGCACGACGAGCGTGACGCCGTGGTGCTCCTCGTCGAAGGTGCCGTAGTGGCGGCTCGAGGCCGGGGCCACGACGTGCACCTCGTGCCCGCGCTCGGCCAGGCCGACGGCGAGCTGCTCGGCGAAGGTGGCGGCACCGTTGACGTCGGGGGCGAAGGTGTCCGCTGCGATCAGCACGCGCAACGGTCGGTGACCGCCCGTCGCTTCCGTCGGTCCGGCGGTGGCGGTGGTGGCGTCTCCTGACACGGCTGAGTTCGTCCTCTCGTGGGCGATGGCTGGTCGGCAGTGACGCTATCGCACCAGGATCGACGGTCGCGTCAGCCGCGCGGATGAGGGCGGCGACCACCCGGGGTGCGCGGCGAGTGCACCGCCGCGTGCGCGCCGGTCGCCCGCGCCGGCCGGCGTCAGGCCCGGGTCTGCGGGTGGTGCTTGGCGAGCAGGAACACCCCGGTGATGGCGATGCCCGCGGCCACCACGAAGCCCGCGACCGCGAACCACGGCGCCCCCGAGGCCTCGCCGAGCACGATCACGCCGATGCCGACCGCGACGATCGGGTCGATCACCGTCAGCCCCGCGATCACGAGGTCGGCCGAGCCGCTCGAGTACGCGTTCTGCACGAAGTACCCGCCGAGCGACGCCGCCACGACCACCCCGACGATGGCGAGCACGGTCAACCAGTCGAAGGTGCCGTTCACGAACCGGTTCAGCACCACCTTGGCCAGCGTCGCCACGAACCCGTAGAGCACTCCCGCCCCGACGATGTAGTACAGCGCACTGCGGTGCTTGGCGACCAGGCGGAAGGACACCAGCACGAGCACCAGCACAACGGCCAGGATCACCAGCACGGTGACGAGCTGCTGACGGGTGATCGCGCTCTCGTGTCCGACGAACGCCGCGATCCCGACGAAGATGCCGACACCGATGATGCACGTCCACACGGCCCGCCGGGCACGGCGACCGAGTGGCACACCGGACGACCGCGACGAGAACCACGTCGTGATGACGAGGGCGACGGCACCCAGGGGCTGCACGACGATCAGGGGCGCGAACGTGATGCTGATCAGCTGGAGCACCACCGCGATGCCGAGCATGAGCGTGCCGAGCACCCAGTAGCCGCTCGAGACGAGCCCGACGACGTGCCGGACGCTCAGCCCCTTCGACTGCCGACCGAGACGCGCCTCGACCCGCTGGACCCCGCGGCTCTGGAACTGCGCCCCGAGCGACAGGAACACCGCACCGATCAGCGCCACCGGGATCATCAGCGCCTGGAACGGCGTGAGGTTGCTCACGGCGTCGGGCAGCTGGAGGTCCGTCGTCACGCGTCGAGGCTACCGTCCCCCGCCGGATAACCTGGGTGAATGGCCGTTCTCCCGATCCGCATCACCGGCGAACCCGTCCTGCACGAGCGTGCAGCCGAGGTCACCGCGTTCGATGACGACCTCCGCACCCTCGTCGCCGACATGCTCGAGACCATGGACCTGGCACCGGGCGTCGGCCTGGCCGGTCCGCAGGTGGGCGTCGGCAAGCGCCTGTTCGTGTACTCCTACACCGACGACGACGACGTCCTGCACCGGGGCGCCGCCGTGAACCCCGTCCTGTGGATCACGCCCCCGGTGCCCGAATCCGTCGAGGAGCTCGACGAGGACGAGGAGTCCGAGGGCTGCCTGTCGATCCCGGGCGAGCGGTTCCCGCTCCGCCGCTCCGAGGGCGCCCTGCTGCGGGCCTTCGACGAGCACGGCACCCCGTTCGAGGTCGAGGCGCACGGCTGGCTGGCCCGGATCTTCCAGCACGAGTACGACCACCTGGACGGCTGGCTCTACGCCGACCGCCTGGTGCACCCCTACGGCAAGCAGGTCGCCAAGGCGATCCGCAAGAGCAGCTGGGGCGGCCCCGGCCAGTCCTGGTTGCCGGGTCGCGACCACCCCGAGGGCTGACTGACGCCCGTCGGCGTCGGCACCCCGTGCCGTCCAGCCCGTCGCTGGTCCGGCGGGCGGCCTGGAGGCCCGGCTCAGCCCCGGTAGGCGGCCAGTGCGTCGCGCAGGCGGTCGGTCTCCGGGTGCCCGGGGCAGTACCGCAGGAGCCCGGCGGCCACGTGCGCACCGCGCGCGTCGGCGACCGCCGACGTCCACGGCGCCGAGCCGCGGACCGCGCACGTGCTCGCGAGCTCGACCAGGGTCGCGTCACCGCGCGCCGCCGCCACCGCGGCCTGCTGCTGGCTCGACGGCACCGACCCGGTCAGGCGCTTCGCCGAGCAGTCGGCGCGCTCGGCCTCCCACACCGCCGAGTAGGTGGTGTAGGTCTCGCTTTCCGATCCGTCGGCGGCGCAGACGAACGCGAAGACCACGGGCGACGCGCCCGAGCCCAGGCCGGTGTCGGAGCTCGTCGGGTCCTCGGACGCGTCGGTGTCCGGGCCGACGCTGCTGCAGCCGGTGAGCACCGCCGTCACGGCGACGACGACGACGACGAGCGTGAGTCGAGGCGAACGGGAACGGTGCACCTGTGAACGCTAACAGCAAGCGCTGCGGACGACCCGTACGGCGGCTCCTGCGATGATGGTCCGGCATCGCCCTGTCCTGGAGGTCCTCATCCCCCGCCTGCACTCCCGCCCCGTCCGTGCGACGGCCCTCGTGGTCGTCGCCCTGGCTGCTGTGTTCGTCGCCTACTGGCACCTCGGCCGTCCGACCATCGTGAACGACGAGTTCGTGTACCTCCGCGCGAGCTGGGCCTACGTGCACGGGAACTTCTCGCTCAACCTCGAGCACCCGCCGCTCGCGAAGTACGTGTACGGCGTGGCGCAGCTCCTGGTGGGACAGGGGCCGCTCGGACCGAGGCTGGTGGCTGCGACCGCGATGCTCGGCACGGGTGTCGTCCTGTTCCTCTGGCTGCGACGCGAAGTCGGCTTCTGGACCGGCCTGACCGCGGCGGCGATGTGGTGGCTGACGCCGCGTGGCTCGGGCTCGTCCTGGGCGGAAGCCGGGTCGGTCATCGGTGTCCGCATCGACCGGTTCGCGATGCTCGAACCCCTCATGGTCTTCTTCGCCGTCGCCTCGCTCGCCGCGGCCTGGCGCTGGATGCGGACAGGCAACCGGTGGTGGGTGGCCGCATCGGGTGCGCTGCTCGCACTGTCCGTGACCTCGAAGGTGTCGACGGCAGTGCTCGTCCTCGCCGTGGGAGCACTCCCCTTGCTGTTCCGTCGGTGGCGCGACCTGGGGGTCGGTGCACTGTACGGCGGCATCGCGTTCGTGGTCGTGTTCGTGGTCGTCTACCTGCCGGTCGGGCTCTTCGGGGCCATCGGGCAGATGCTCCGGTTCCAGGCGCAGCAGAACGCCCACGGGCACCCGACGACCATCCTCGGGACGATCTACCCGGCGGCACCGTGGTGGGCGAACTTCGCCTTCCTCGCCGACGGCACGGGCTGGTTGCTGCTCACCGTCCTGACCATCGGTGTGGTCGCCGCCCTCGTCATCCGACCGGACCGCCTGGTCGCGTACCTCGGCATCGCCCTCGGTGTCTTCCTCGTCTTCTACGTCATCGTCGCCAACGTCTCGCTGCCGTACTACTACGACGCGTGGATGCCGTTCATCATCGCCTTGGCGGCGATCGGGTACGGGCGACTGGCGACCGTCCGGCCGCCCGTCGGACGCATTGCGGCGGCAGTGCTCGTCGCCGCGCTGCTCATCCCCGTCGCCCGGCTCGGCGTCGCCGTCGTGCAGACCCGTCCAAGCGGCATCGCTCTGCTCTCGGATGCTCTGAAGGTCCGCGGACACGACTCCGAAGGCGTCCTCTTCAGCCAGTTCAGCGCCAACACCTGGCGCATCTACTTCGGGGACCGTGGCTCCATGCGCCCGGAGAACGGACCGTTCGACGCCGTCGTCGTCGGCTCGGACACCCGGCGGACCATGCCCGAGCAGGTCCGGACGTTCCTCGACGAACACGCTGCAGAACTCCAGCACTTCCGGCTCGACTACCTCGACGTCTACGTGCCCCGACAGGGCATCATCGAGGACAACAACCGGGACGGCACGCTCAGGGTCGAGCCCGACGCTCGCTGACCGCGATCGAGGTTCAGCTGTCCTGTCCGGCGACGACGACGTCCACCGGCGCCTCGAGACGACCGCCGTGTCGTGCGTCCGTGCGGATCTGGCACCGGACGGTCGTCGTGCCGACCGGCGCGGTGACCACACGGTCACTGCAGTTCGGAGAAGTCAGTCCGAGTGGCAGTTCCAGTCGGAGCACGACGCGGACTGCTGTGCCGTCGGTGCTCCGGACCGAGAGCGCTCCGGGTTCCAGTGCTGTGCCCCGGACGCTCATCTGCTCGATCCGAGCGCCCGACAGGTCGGCACCGGAGACGTCTGCACCGTCGATCCGGGCGGAGGAAAGATCAGCGTCCGCGAGCCGGGCTCCGCGCAGATCAGCACCGCGCAGATCGGCGGCGTGCAGATCAGCCTCCCGGAGGTCCGCGCCGCGCAGGTCGGTCGAGCGCAGGTCGGCTCCGAAGAACACGGTCTCGGAGAGGTCTGCGTCACGGAGGTCAGCACCACGCAGGTCTGCGAGCCGGAGGTCGGCCGTCGAGAGATCGACCGATGACAGGTCGGCTCCGGGGCACGCCGTCGCCGTGGCCGGCCCCGGCTCGGACACCACCGCACAACCGTCGACATCGTGACTCGTACCCCCGTCGTCGCCCGGCCTGAGGAAGGCTGCGACACCGATCACCACGACGAAGGCAGCTGAGGCGACTCCGACGCTCACCCCACGGGCGCGACGGGACGCGCTCACGACTCGACCCCGGTCAGCCATCTCGGCAGGACGTCGAGCCCCCAATCGGAGTACCACGCGGCGGAGTGTGCGTAGGGGAAGAACGCGCTCAGCGGGTTGTACAACACGAAGAGCGCGGCGAGCACCACGCCGACCACGGCCGTCGCGACGGAACGCGTTCGCGGTCGGAGACGTCGGAGCCACGTCCGGACACCGACCAGGACGACGACCACGGCCAACGGCATCGCTGGCAACAGGTAGCGACCGGAGAATGCGTACGACTCCCCCAAGTTGACCATCGTGGCGGCGTTGAAGCAGAGGACGGCGAACGTGTAGGTCGCCGCGACCGCGGCGCACCACGTGAGCGCCGCATCGTGCAGGATCCGTCGGGCCTGCGTCAGCGCGATCCCGATGCCGACGACGGCGCTCGAGGCTCCGAACACGACGACCGACGGGTTCGGACGCCACGGGAACGAGGCGCCCCAGAAGAAGAACAGTGACTGGAAGTAGATCGTCACCCATGACCACAGGAAGGACAGCGGCGCGAATGCCGGCAGCGTTCCGTTCACCTCGGCCAGGTCGTGGGCGCGGGAAGCGGCGTAGTTCCGGCGGAAGATCGCGTAGTCCATGCAATCGGCACGACTGTGCAGGGCAGTACAGGCGGGGTTCACCGCGTGGAACTGCAACAGGTTCAGACCGAAGCGCTCGATCGCGAGAGCGGTCAGCACACCGCCGATCACGAGCAGCACGATCGACTGTCCGGGTCGCGCGCGGAGTCCCCCGACGGTTCGCTGCACCGGGTGCCGCAACCACGACCAGCCGGCGGCGCGGTACCGCAGCAGGATGGCGAAGAACCCTCCCGCGAGCACGAACGGTGCCTGCGAGTACTTCATCAGGAGGGCGAACAGCGCTGCGACGGCCATCCAGGCCAGCGTGCGTAGTCCCCCACCGCGGACGAAACGGACCGCGACGGCGGCGAACACGAAGAGCGCTGCCATGGCCGGGGCGTCGTAGCTCACCGACGCGGCCTGCCAGGTGAACCGCCCCGTGAACGCCGTCGCCACGATCGCGAGCAGCCCGATCGACGCGGGGACGCGAGCGTGCTGGAACAGCGACCGGAGCGCGATGAGCCCCGAAGCTGCCCACAGCACGTCCACGGCACGGAGAACGAAGACGACTTGCTCGTAGTCGAGCCCGATCGCGAGTGCTCCGCGCGCGGGGAACGACATCAGGTAGTGGTACAGGTACAGCGGCGACCGGACGAGCTCGCCCATCCAGAGCTGCGACGGGTCGACCTGCTGCAGGTAGGGGCCCGCGAGCACGGGGCGCTCGGCGTAGAGCAGGATGTTCCAGACGTGCCCTCGCTCGTCCGGGGCCGCGGCCACGTGGACGTGGAACCACCCGGCGAAGGCGAACCCCATGACGACGAAGACCGTCAGCACCACCACGAACGACGCTCGTGACGACAGTGCGACGTCCACCGCCTGCACGACGGACCGCCGCTCCGTTCGCTCCGAACGTCCGCGGCGGGACTCCCGAGTGTTCGTCATGACGGAACGATCGTACAGGGAGCCCCGAACGCGCACGACGACAGCAACGCAAAAGATCCCCACCCCGAAGGGATGAGGACCTGTCGCTCCCCGAGTTGGACTCGAACCAACAACCTGCCGGTTAACAGCCGGCTGCTCTGCCAATTGAGCTATCGAGGATCACTGTCCGCTGGCGAATGACGTGCGAACAACGGGTAACAGCATAGCAGGACGCCGAGGCCCTCCACCGCATCGGACACGCCGCCCGGGCGCGCCGCGCCCCGAGGCACCCGTGTCAGTACCCGGCGACCGGGTCTACGACGCCGACGAAACCCTCGCCGTCGCCCCCGAGGAACGCCGCGGCGTTGAGCCGGACGCGCTCGGCGAGCAGCGGTGCGACCATCTCCGGGGTGTCCGCCTGGTGCGGGGTGACGATCACGCCGGGCTCCGACCAGAGCGGGTGCCCGTCAGGCAGCGGCTCGGGGTCGGTGACGTCGAGGCCGACCGCGGCGATCTCCCCCGCGCGCAGGGCGGCGACCAGTGCGTCGGTGTCCACGAGTCCACCGCGGGCGATGTTCACGAGCCGGGCGGACGGCTTCATGATCCGGAACTGCTGCTCGCCGAAGAGCTTCGCGGTGCCCGAGGTCATCGCCGCCGCGATCATCACGACGTCGGCGTCGGGCAGGACCCGGTCGAGCTCGTCGGTGGTGACGGTCCGCGAGGCTCCCGGCACGGGCTCGGGCGAGCGGCGCACGACGGTGACGTCGACGTCGAACGGGGCGAGCAGCCGGAGGTACTCGAGGGCGATCCCGCCGGCACCGATCACGACGACGTTCCGCCCGTACAGCGAGACACCCTCGGGCTCGGTGGCCCACGACGATGCTCGCGCGCGCTTCTGCAGGACCCGGAGCGTGCCGAGGGTCAACGCAAGCGCGTGTTCGGCGACCGGCTCCGCGTAGGCACCCTTGGCCGAGGTGAACAGCACGCGGTCGCCGTGCTCCTGGATCAGGTGCGCGAAGGCGTCGACGCCGGCGAACGGCAGCTGCACCCAGCCCACACCCGGTGCCGACGACAGCGCGTCGGCGAGTCCGGCCGGGTCGCGGGGGTCGAGCCAGACGATCCCGCGGGTGTCGGCGTCGAGCGGCGCGACCGTGCCGCCGGCCTCGGTCACGGCGTCCACGTGCAGGTCCGTCGGTTCCGGCAGCACGGCGACCGGCCCGGGCTGCGGGGCGTCGATCGGCAGCGGTGCACCCGACGTGGGGACGACGGCGCGGTGGCCGCGGGGGCCCTGGTCGGTGGTGCTCACGCGTTCTCCTGACGGTCGGTGCGCGGGCCGGTGCCGGCGGCGAGCGGACGGCGCGGCGCGGACGAACGGCGGGCCGTCGTCGGTGCCGGACGACGCTTCACGCCGCGGGCCGCGGTCGAGGCGAGGGTCTTCACGTAGGGGTCGACGGGGTTGTCGAGGACCTCGTCGAAGGTGCCGAGCCCGACGAGCCGGGCATCGGCCATCACGGCGACGCGGTCGGCGAGGGCGCGGGCCTCGCGCAGGTCGCTGGACACGACGACGGCCGAGAACTGCCGGCCGCGCTGCAGGGTCGCCAGGGCCTCGAGCACGGACTGCCGCACGAGTACGTCGACGCCACGCGCCGGTTCGTCCGCGACCAGCAGCTGGGGCTCGAGCACGAGCGCCTTCGCCAGGGCGACACGCTGACGCTGCCCGCTCGAGAGCTCCCAGGTGTTCAGGCGCATCGCCCCGAGCGGCAGGTGCACCGCGTCGAGCAGCCGGGCCACGATGAGCCCGGCCTCGCGCCGGTCGAACCGGCGGTCGCGGGCGTAGATCGGTTCGGCGACGGCCTCGCCGACGGTCAGGTCCGGGCTGAGCCGGTCGGCGCCGTCCTGCGGCAGGTACCCGATCCGGCCGCTCAGCCGTTCGAGCTTGCGCGACGAAGGGCGGAGGCCCCGGGTCTTCTGGCCGAGCACGGTCAGCTCGCCGCCGACGATGTGCCGACGGAGGGCGCCCTCGCCCTCACCGTGGGATCCGAGCTGGCCGGCGATGGCGGCGGCGAAGGTCGACTTACCCGATCCCGACTCACCGAGCAGGGCGAGGATCTCCCCCTGCCGGACCGTGAGGCTCACGCCGTCGACGGCCCGGATGGACTCGCCCCCGCGTCCGCCCCGGTACTCGATCGACACGTCGTCCGCGACGACCGCCGGTCCGTTGACCGCGATCATGGGTCCCCTTCCACGCCGCCCCCTGGCGGCGGTTCGCGACGGGCCGCCCTGGCAGGTCCGTCGTGCGTGCAGCAGTGGAGACGACCGCCCTGGAGGCCCGGCGTGCGTCGACGACGCTGGCCGGGCCTCCAGGGCGGGTCACGTCGGGTCAGGACCCGACGTTCTCCAGTCGCTCCAGCGTACGCCGTCGCTCCGCCTGCTCGGCTGGGTCCGGCACCGGCAGCGACGCGAGGAGCCGCTGCGTGTAGGGGTGCTGCGGCGCGCCGAGGACCTGCGCCGTCGTACCCGTCTCGACCAGGTCGCCGCGGTACAGCACCGCGATCCGGTCGGACAGCGCGCCGACGACCGCGAGGTCGTGGCTGATGAACAGCGAGGCGAAGCCGAGGTCCTGCTGCAGCTCGAGGAAGAGTTCGAGCACCCGGGCCTGCACGGAGACGTCGAGCGCACTCGTCGGCTCGTCGGCGATGAGCAGCTTCGGCCGGAGCGCGAGCGACCGGGCGAGCGATGCACGCTGGCGCTGCCCGCCGGAGAGCTCGTGCGGGTAGCGGTCGCCGTAGGCGGCCGGCAGCTGCACGGCCTCGAGCAGCTCGTCCACCCGCTTGCGCGCGGCACGGGGGCTCGAGACCTCCTTGTGCACGACCAGCGGCTCGGCGACGCACTCGGCGATCGTCAGCAGCGGGTTGAACGAGGTCGCCGGGTCCTGGAACACGAACCCGATGTCCTTGCGCAGGTGCTTGAAGTCGCGTTCGCGGTACCCGAGCATCTCGGCGCCGAGCACCTTGAGCGAGCCGCCGGTGACCTTCGTCAGGCCCGCCATGGCCCGGCCGATGGTGGTCTTGCCCGAGCCGGACTCCCCCACCAGGCCGAGGACCTCGCCCGGACGGATCGCCAGGTCGACGCCTTTGACCGCCTTGAACGCGGGCGAGCCGAGCCGCCCGGGGTACTCGATCTCGAGCCCCTTCGCCTCGACCAGCGGGGTGACGTCCTCGGAGATCGCGGCGCGCCGGGCCACCCCGGTGGACGCCTCGAGCCGGGGCACCGCCGCGAGCAGCCGCTTGGTGTAGTCGGCCTGCGGCGTCGCGAACAGTGCCGTCGCCGTGGCCTCTTCGACGATCTCGCCCTGGTACATCACGGCGACGCGGTCGGCCAGGTCGGCGACGACGCCCATGTTGTGCGTGATGACGACGATCGCGGTGCCGAACTCGTCGCGGCAGCGGCGCAGCAGGTCGAGGATCTCGGCCTGCACCGTGACGTCGAGTGCCGTGGTGGGCTCGTCCGCGATGATGACGCTCGGCTCGAGGGCCAGTGCGCTCGCGATGACCACGCGCTGCTTCTGCCCACCGGAGAACTGGTGCGGGTAGTGGTCGACGCGGGTCTCGGGGTCGGGGATGCCGACGCGACCGAGGTAGTCGATGGCCTTCGCCCGTGCTTCCTTCTTGGACACGCCGCCGTGGGCACGGAGCCCCTCGGCGATCTGCCACCCGACGGTGAAGACCGGGTTGAGCGCGGTCGACGGCTCCTGGAACACCATCGCACCGGCGGTCCCACGGAGCTCGCGGAGCTTCTGCGAGCCGACCGACACGACGTCGGTGCCGTCGAGCAGCACCGCGCCGCCGAGTGTCGCCGTCTCCGGCATGAGCCGCAGCATGCTGCGGGCCGTGACGGACTTGCCGGAGCCGGACTCGCCGACCAGGGCGAGGACCTCGCCGGGGCGGACGTCGAGGCTGACGCCCTTGACCGCGTCGACGGCGCCGCCGTCGGTCGCGAAGGTGACGGTCAGGTCGTCGACGACGACGACCGGCTCGGTGGTGGTGTCGCCCGGTTGCAGGCGGGTGGTCGGGGTCATGCGCCCGTCCCTTCCGTGTCGTTCCCGGCGGTGCGCGGTGCCTCGGGGTTGCGCGTGTCGCGCGTTTCTCTCGTGGACACGAGCTGCTTCAGGCGTCGGCGTGCCCGCAGGCGGGGGTCGGAGATGTCGTTCAGGCTCTCGCCGATGAAGGTCACACCGAGCACGAGCACCACGATCGCGACACCCGGGTAGACACCTGTCCACCAGACGCCGCTCGCGACGTCCGAGAGTGCACGGCTCAGGTCGTAGCCCCACTCGGCGCCGGACGTCGGGCCGATGCCGAACCCGAGGAAGCCGAGGCCGGCCAGGGTCAGGATCGCGTCGCTCGCGTTGAGCGTCAGGATGAGCGGCAGGGAACGGGTCGAGTTCCGCAGGACGTGCCGCGTCATGATGCGCCACGGGTTCGTGCCCATCACGCGCGCCGACTCGACGAACGCGTCGTTCTTCAGCCGGACGGCCTCGGCACGGACCACGCGGAAGTACTGCGGCACGTACACGACGGTGATCGAGATCGCCGCCGCGATGATGCCGCCCGAGTAGCTCGAGTTGCCGCCGGAGATGACGATGGACACGATGATCGCGAGCAGGAGCGACGGGAACGCGTAGATGGCGTCGGCCACGACCACCAGGACGCGGTCGAGCCAGCCGCCCAGGTACCCGGAGACCATGCCGAGCAGGACGCCGACGATGATCGAGACGATCACGGCGACGATGACGACGAGCACGGCCGTGCGGGCGCCGTAGAGCACGCGGCTGAACACGTCGAAGCCGCCGACCGTCGTGCCCCAGATGTGCTCGGCACTCGGTGCACCGGTGCGCGGGAAGCTCTGCCCGTCCGCGCCCTGCAGCTGACCGAAGCCGTACGGGGCGAGGAGCGGGGCGAACACCGCGACCAGCAGGTAGAGGGCGCAGATGACCACGCCGACGATGAGCATGGCGCGCTGCCAACCGGTGCTCCGGCGCAGCTGGACCACCACGGGGAGCCGCTTCCAGAGCGGCTCGTGGCGGTCGACGAGGGTGGTGTCGGCCATCGTCAGAACCTCACTCTCGGGTCGATCAGGGCGGCGACGACGTCGACGATGAAGTTGGTCACCGCGACGATCACCGCCAGCATCGCGACGATGCCCTGCACCGCGACGAAGTCACGGGCCGACAGGTACTGGTTGAGCTCGAAGCCCAGCCCACGCCACCCGAAGGTCGTCTCGGTGAGCACCGAGCCGCCCAGGAGCATCGCGATCTGCAGCCCCATCACGGTGATGATCGGCACGAGGGCCGGACGGAACGCGTGGGTGCGCACCAACCGCGATTCGCGCACACCGCGGGACCGGGCGGCGTCGACGTACTCGGAGCCGAGTGAGCCGATCATGTTCGCGCGCACCAGGCGCAGGAAGATGCCGGCGGTGAGCAGGCCGAGCGTCAGCGCGGGCAGGACGGCGTGCTGGAGCACGTCGCCGATGACCTGGGCGTTGCCGGTGCGGAGCGCGTCGATGATGTAGATGCCGCTCGCGCCGGGGATGCCGTCGAGGATGAGCGACACCCGGGTCGAGGCACGGTCACCGAGGGGCAGCCAGCCGAGCCACACCGAGAAGACGAGCTTGAGCAGCAGACCGCCGAAGAACACCGGCGTGGCGTAGGTGAGGATCGCCAGCGCGCGGAGCAGCACGTCCGGCCACTTGTCACGCGTGTACGCGGCGAGCATGCCGAGGGGGATGCCGAGCACGAGCGCGACGATGAGCGCGTAGAACACGAGCTCCGCGGTCGCACCGCCGTACGTGACGATGATGTCGGTGATCGGACGGTTGTCCGTCGACGAGGTGCCGAAGTCACCGCGCAGGATGTTGCCGAGGTACTCGAAGTACTGCACGAGCACCGGCCGGTCGTACCCGGCGGCGTGCAGGCGTTCCTGCAGCTGGCTCGGCGTGAGTCGACCGCCGACCGATGCGGTGATCGGGTTCCCGATGACGCGCATCAGGAAGAACACGAGCGTCACCAGGATGAAGACGGTCGGGATGATGAGGAGGAACCTGACGAGGATGTACCGGCCGAGTCCGCCACCACTGTTCTTGGCACTGCGTTGTGCCTGTGGCTTGGTGGGATCGGTGCCGTTCACGTCCTGCGTCGCCTCGGGAGTGCTGAGGGTCACGGGGTGTGTGCCTTTCGTCGCCGTTGCACAGGCACGCGGGCGCTCCTCGTGGGAACGCCCGCGGCCTGCACGTGGGGCTTGGTGCTACTTGCTCAGGGTGGCGTACCGGAACTTGAACGAGGCGTCGAGGGTCAGGCCCTTGACGTCCTTGCCGGCGACCGCGACGGACTTGCCCTGCAGCAGCGGCAGCGTCGAGATCTGGGTGGCCTCGCGCTCCTGGGCCTGCTCGATCAGGTCAGCACGCTTGTCCGGGTCGGACTCGGCCTGCTCCTTCGCGATGAGGTCCTGGATCTCCGGGTCGTCGTAGTGGTTCTGGACGAAGTTCTCCTTGGTGAAGAACGGCGACAGGTAGTTGTCGGCGTCGGAGAAGTCCGGGAACCAGCCGAGCTGGTACACGGGGTAGGCGTCCTTGGTGCGCTCCTGGGCGTAGGTCGTGTAGACCGTCGACTGGATGTTGACGGTGAACAGACCGGAGTCCTCGAGCTGCTGCTTGAGCAGCGCGTACTCGTCGTCCGAGGCCGAACCGTAGTGGTCGGGCGCGTACTGGATGTCGAGCTGCACCTTGCCCGTGACGCCGGCGTCAGACAGCGTCTTCTTCGCCTTGGACACGTCCGCGCCGCCGGCGCCGTCGCCGTACATCTCCTTGAACGGCTGGACCGCGCCGGTCAGGCCGTCCGGGACCATCGAGTACAGCGGGGTGAAGGTGTCGTTGTAGACCTCCTTCGCGAGCTGGGCGCGGTCGACCACGTCGGCGGCTGCCTGACGCACGGCCAGGGCCTTCGCCTCGTCGGCGTCGTCCTGCCCGGTGCCGAACGGCTGCGTCTTGAAGTTGAAGACCACGTAGCGGATCTCGCCGCCGGGGCCGTCGGTGACCTTGAGGGAGTCGTCCTTGCGCAGGTCCGAGATGTCGGTCGGCGTCAGGGAGCGGTACGCCACGTCGACGTCGCCCTTCTGGACGGCGAGCTTGAGGTCGGTCTCCTTGGTGTAGTAGCTGGCGGTGACCTCGTCGGTCTTCGCCTTGCCGAGGAGGCCGTCGTACTTCGGGTTCGTCTTGTACTGGATCGTGTCGTTCTCCTTGTAGGAGCTGATCTGGTACTGCCCGGCGAACGCCTTGCCCTTGACGATGTCGTCGGCACTGGTGAGCTTCGTCGCGCTGAAGACGTCCTCGTCGACGATCGGACCCGCGGGGCTCGAGAGCACCTGCGGCCAGGTCTGGTCGGCGTGGTCGAGGTTGAACACCACGGTGGTGTCGTCCGGGGTGTCGATGCTCTTGAGGTTGGCCAGCAGCGACTGCGGACCGTTCTCGTTGTTGATCTTCAGCTCGCGGTCGAACGAGAACTTCACGTCGCTCGACGTGAGCTTGTTGCCGTTCGCGAACTCGAGCCCGTCCTTGAGGGTGACCTCGTAGGTGGTCGGGTTCGTGAACTCCGCCTTCGTGGCGATGTCCGGTTCGACGTCCGGGCTCCCCACGGGCGTGTTCATCAGGAACGGGAACACCTGGTTCTGCACGGCGAAGGAGCCGTTGTCGTAGGAACCGGCCGGGTCGAGGGACGTGATCTTGTCCGTCGTCCCGATGCTCAGGCCGTTCAGTTCGGTGTCACTCACGCTGCTGCTCGCGCAGCCGGTCAGCACCAGCGCCGTCGCTGCTGCACCGGCGCCGAGCGCGATGCCGCGCTTGCCCCACTTGGTCACGGATGCCATGTCCGCTGCCTCTCTGGTCATGATTGCAAGAGTCCTGAGCCGGAGGGTGGAACGTCTGTGTGCCCGGCCAGGAACGCTCATTGGTATCACCCTGTCACGGAACAGAACGAACCGGGGGCGATTTGTTTACACCGCTGTAATGCACGGGCCCGCCGCGTGATGCATGATTCCGCCGGAGTCGAGCGGCGCGTCACGCACGAAAGTTGCGTGGTGCAACCGAGGCGGTCTGGCACTCGAGAGCGCCTGTCGAGCGGCGGTTCGTGCGACCTCGGCGGTGCGTGGGTGGTCAGGACGTGCCGCGTGTGGGGCGTCGAGTGGTCGCAGATCGTCGGCTGGCCGGGGTCCGGCCGACGGGACGTGACCGCGCGCGGTGGGGCGGGCGGTGAGTCGTGAC
>NZ_QKSX01000020.1:0-71833 GCF_003234305.1 Curtobacterium sp. MCLR17_055 | reverse complement strand
CAAAAGGAATTGCTTCATGACCCGGTCAGCAAGCCGACCAGGCACGAGGTCAATCAATAAATTGGCATTGACAATGTGCACGCTGTTGAGTTCTCAAGGACCAGACGCACTCCCCGCTCGACCCCGAAAGGTTCCGCCAGAGAGGCATTCGTCTTGTACAACATCCTGGGCGCACAACCAGAGGTCGTGTTTCCGAGGAGTTGGTTGCCTGAGCGGGACCCCGTCCGGACTGCATCTCCAGGTGTTCAACCCGGTGATCGTCTCGGCCGTTCCGTTCTCCGCCTCAGCGGCAACGAGTGATTACTTTACGCAGAGGTGAACGGCAGCGCCAAGCCGGGCCACATCCCGGGCGTGTCGCCCTCTGCGCCCATGCTGAGCACTCCCCCGGCAACGACGAACGGCCCGCTCCCCACCTGGGGGAACGGGCCGTTCGGAGCGCTGTCAGTGCCGCGCGATGACCGGGTTCTTGAGCGAACCGATGCCGGAGATGGTGACCTCGACGATCTCGCCGTCACGGATCTGCCCGACACCGGCCGGAGTCCCGGTCAGGATGACGTCACCGGGCAGGAGGGTCCAGATGGAGGACACGAACTCGACGAGCGACGGGATGTCGTGCACCATCTCGTTCGTCGAGGCCGCCTGCCGGAGGTCACCGTCGACGCGGGTCTCGATGCGGATGTCCGACGGGTCGATCTCGGTCTCGATCACGGGGCCGAGCGGGCAGAACGTGTCGAAGCCCTTCGCCCGGGTCCACTGACCGTCGCGCGCCTGCAGGTCGCGGGCGGTCACGTCGTTGGCGATCGTGTAACCGAGGATGACGCTCGCGAAGTCCTCACGCCGGACGTTCTTCGCGAGCGAGCCGATCACGATGGCGAGTTCGCCCTCGTGGTCGACGCGTCCGATGTCGGCGGGGAGGCGGATGGGCTCGTCAGGACCGATCACCGAGGTGTTCGGCTTGAGGAACACCACCGGGTCGTCGCCGGCACGCTCGTCCATCTCCGAGGCGTGCTCCGAGTAGTTGAGCCCGACGCCGATGACCTTCGACCGCGGGATGACGGGGGCGAGGAGCTTGGCGTCGGCGAGTGCCACGCGCTCCCCCGTGGTCTCGAACCCCTGGTACATCGGGTCTCCCGCGAGCACCACCAGAGCGCGCTCGTCGAGGATGCCGTACCGGGGGTCTTCACCCTTGCTGCTGAACCGTGCGATCTTCACCGTTCGACCCTACCCACGCCCGCCGGTCGATCAGGACGCGTCGGTCAGCTTGGTCATCCACCCGTGCGGGTCGGGACGACGGCCGTACTGGATGTCGGTGAGTTCATCGCGCAGGGACATCGTGAGTTCCCCGGCCCCCACGGTCGGCGAACCGATCGTGAAGCCGTCACCCCGGAGTTCGGCGATCGGGGTCACGACGGCGGCGGTCCCGCACGCGAACGCCTCGGTGATCGAGCCGTCGGCGACGCCGTCACGCCACTCGTCGAGGGTCACGCGGCGCTTCTCGACGGTCAGGCCGCGGTCCTCGGCCAACTGCAGGATCGAGTCACGCGTGATCCCCTCGAGGATGGAGTCGGAGTCGGGCGTGACGAGGGTGCCGTCGGACTTGACCAGGACGACGTTCATCCCGCCGAGCTCTTCGAGGTACTTGCCCTCCACCGAGTCGAGGAACATCACCTGCTGGCAGCCGTGCTCGTAGGCCTCTTGCTGGGGCAGCAGCGACGAGGCGTAGTTGCCGCCGGTCTTCGCCGCACCGGTCCCGCCCTTGCCAGCGCGCGCGTACTGCGTCGACAGCCAGATCGACACCGGCTTCGGGCCCGAGGTGAAGTACGCACCGGCGGGGCTCGCGATGCAGTGGTACGCGACGGCCTGTGCCGCGCGGACCCCGAGGAACGACTCCGTCGCGATCATGAACGGCCGCAGGTACAGGCTGGTCTCGGGCGCCGAGGGCACCCAGTCGACGTCGGTCTGCACGAGCTGCCGGATCGACTCGACGAACGCCTCGACCGGGAGCTCCGGGAGCGCCAGGCGTCGGGCGGACCGCTGGAAGCGTCGGGCATTGGCGTCCGGTCGGAACGACCACACCGAGCCGTCCGCGTGCCGGTAGGCCTTGAGCCCCTCGAAGATCTCCTGGGCGTAGTGCAGGACGCTCGCGCTCGGGTCGAGGGACAACGGCCCGTACGGGTGGATCGACGCACTGTGCCAGCCGTCGTCGAGCGTCCACTCGACCGTCGCCATGTGGTCGGTGAAGTGCTTGCCGAAGCCCGGGTCGGCGAGGATCTGCTCACGCTCGGCAGCCGCGCGGCGGTCGGCGGACGGGGTGCTGGCGAACTCGAGTCCGAAGGCGGTGTCGGTGCTCATGGGGAGGACTCCTTCTCAGGCGGTGGTGGTGCGTGCCGTGGCCGCGGCGGCGATCGCGTCGCCGATCTCGGCCGTGCGACGCGGCGTGGTGCCCCGGTCGGCGAGGTCGGACTCCACCGCAGCCGTCACCGCGGCCGCCAGGTCACCGCGACCGAGGTGGTCGAGCAGCAGGGCGACGGAACGGATCGCGGCGGTGGGGTCGGCCAGCTGCTGACCTGCGATGTCCGGCGCGGAACCGTGGACCGGCTCGAACATGCTGGGGAAGGTGCCGTCCGGGTTGATGTTGCCCGAGGCCGCCAGACCGATGCCGCCGCTGATCGCGCCGGCCAGGTCGGTGATGATGTCGCCGAACAGGTTGTCGGTGACGATGACGTCGAACCGTGCGGGGTCGCGGACCATGTGGATGGTGACCGCGTCCACATGCTGGTAGTCGACCGTGACGTCCGGGTACTCGGCGCCGACGGCCGCGACGGTGCGCTGCCAGAGGGCTCCGGCGTGCACCAGGACGTTGCTCTTGTGCACGAGGGTCAGGTGGCGACGCGGGCGTCGGTCGGCCAGCGCGAAGGCGTACCGCACGACCCGTTCGACACCGAAGGCGGTGTTCAACGAGACCTCGGTCGCGATCTCGTGCGGGGTACCGGTCCGGATGGCGCCGCCGTTGCCGACGTAGGGCCCCTCGGTGCCTTCGCGGACGACCACGAAGTCGACCTCGCCGGGGTCGGCGAGCGGCGTCGGGACGGCCGGGTGCACCGTCGTCGGCCGGAGGTTCACGTAGTGGTCGAACGCGAAGCGGAGCTTGAGGAGCAGCCCGCGCTCGATGATGCCGCCGGCGAGCCGCGGGTCACGCGGGTCACCGCCGACCGCTCCGAGCAGGATCGCGTCGTGCTGCGCGATCGCTGCCATGTCGTCGTCGGTCAGGATGTCGCCGGTCTCCAGGTACCGTGCGGCGCCGAGGGAGAACGGGGTCTCCTGCACCACGAGGTCGTCCGGCAGGACCGCGTGCAGGACCTTCAGGGCCTCGTCGACGACCTCGGGGCCGATGCCGTCACCACGGATGACCGCGAGTCGGATCGTCTGCGCGCTGCTCATGTCCGCCACTCCCCTAGAGCGTGATGTCGATCTCGCGGAGCGAGGACGCGTCGATCGCCGAGCGGACGTGCTCGAGGATCTCGGCCGGCACGGGCGAGTCGACCGTCAGGACGCTCAGTGCCTGGCCACCGGCGGCCTCGCGCGAGATCTGCATCGCGGCGATGTTGATGCCGGCCTGGCCGAACTCCTTGCCGTAGACCGCGACGATGCCCGGACGGTCGGTGTACTCCATGACGACGTGGTGCCGGTCGAGCGGCACCTCGACGTCGTGCCCGTTGATCTCGACGAGCTTCTCGACCTGCTTCGGGCCGGTGAGCGTGCCGGAGACGCTGATCGCCGGGCCATCGGACTGGGCACCGCGGATCGTCAGCACGTTGCGGTACTCGGGGCTGTCGGTCTCGGTGATGAGGCGGACGGTGACCCCGCGCTGCTCGGCGATGAGCGGGGCGTTGACGTAGGAGACCTGGTCGCTGACGACGTCGGTGAAGACGCCCTTGAGCGCCGCGAGCTTCAGCACGCTGACGTCGTACTCGGCGAGCTCGCCGTGCACCTCGACGTCGATGCTCGTGACCGGCGAGGTCGCGAGGGCGGTGAAGACCTGGCCGAGCTTCTCGACGAGCGGGATGCCGGGGCGCACGTACGGGTCGATGACACCGCCCGCGACGTTGACCGCGTCGGGCACGAGCTCGCCGCCGAGGGCGAGACGGACCGACTTGGCGACCGAGACGCCCGCTTTCTCCTGCGCTTCGTCGGTGGAGGCGCCGAGGTGCGGCGTCACGACGACGTTCGGGAGTGCCAGGAGCGGCGAGTCCTTCGGGGGCTCGGCGACGAAGACGTCGAGGCCGGCGCCGGCGATGGTGTTCGACGTGAGGGCCCGGTGCAGGGCGTCCTCGTCGATCAGGCCTCCGCGGGCCACGTTCACGACGAACGCGGTCGGCTTCATCAGGGCGAACTGGGCGTCCGAGATCATGCCGAGGGTCTCCGGCGTCCTCGGCATGTGGATCGTGGTGAAGTCCGCCCGACGCAGCAGGTCCTCGAGGGAGACGAGCTCGACCCCGAGCTGCTGCGCACGTGCGGTGGTGACGTACGGGTCGTACGCGATGACCGTCACGCCGAAGGCCTGCAGCCGCTGGGTGATGAGCGCGCCGATGCGGCCGAGGCCGATGATGCCGACGGTCTTCTCGTAGAGCTCGACACCGGTGTACGACGAGCGCTTCCACGCACCGGCGGCCAGCGAGGCGTGGGCGGCCGGGATGTGCCGTGCGAGCGACAGGATGTGCCCGACCGTGAGCTCCGCCGCCGAGATGATGTTCGAGGTCGGGGCGTTCACCACCATCACGCCGGCGGTCGTCGCGGCCTTGATGTCGACGTTGTCGAGGCCGACGCCGGCACGGGCGACGACCTTGAGGACCGGTGCCGCGGCGATCGCCTCGGCGTCGATCTTGGTGGCGGACCGCACGAGGACGGCGTGCGCGTCGGACAGCGCCGCCAGGAGCGCCGGACGGTCGGTGCCGTCCACGTTCCGGATCTCGAAGTCGGGCCCGAGGGCGTCGACCGTTGCGGGCGAGAGTTCTTCGGCGATCAGGACGACCGGCTTCGACACAGCAGCTGTTTCCTCACTCGAGACGGTTGGTATCCCACCATGCTATCGACGCGGGCCGGTGGTTACGACCGCGGGAGCGGTCCTGTGGAGAACCACACGACGGCAGGAGGGGCGGGGCGGGGCCGCACCGCGCCTCCTGGCCGTCGGCGGGTCGCGTCAGAAGTCCAGCAGCGTCGGGACGAACAGCTGGAGGTCGAGCCAGAGGGCGCCGGCGCCCGCGAAGGCGACCACGAACACCGCGATCGTGACGGGCAGGCTCGAACGCCGGGTGATGACGATCGCCGCGACGAACGCGACCGGCGCGATGAGGATGTCGAGCACGAGCCACAGCCACGGGGTGCTGGTCTGCAGCGAGTCGCCGCCCGAGGTCGTCTGGAGGAACGCGTTGAAGGCATCCACCCGCTGGTTGATCTGCGTCAGGTTGCCGACGGCCTGCACCGTCATGTACGCGAACAGCGCCGCGAACACGACCCAGACCACGATCTTCGCGACCACGGGGGCACTGTTCCGGCGGGTCGTCGCCGGCACTGCCCCGGTCACCCGAAGCTCCGCGTCAGGAGGAACGGCCAGGGGAAGAGCACGACGGCGCCGAGGAGCATCCAGAGCAGGCGGGTCCGGGTGCGGCTGCTGCGCGCTGCCCAGAGCACCACCGTGAACCAGAGTGCCGGCGCGAGGATCGCGAGGAAGCGGAGCACCTCGACGAAGAGCGTGAGGACCGTGTCGACGCCGGAGACGTACGCGGTCGACGCGGTGAGGAGCCAGGCCACCGTGTAGAGGAGGTAGAGGCCTCCGAAGACACCGAACCCGACGAGCGCGCCGGAGGTCTCGGGCGCCTCGGGGTCCCGCTCGCCGCGCTCGCGCACCGCCACCGGGTTGTGCGCCGCGTCGACGTGGGTGGCGTCGTCGGCGTCACCCCAGCTGAGGGCGGCGTCGTCGGTGTCGACGGCGTTCGGCACGTCCGGGTCGATCGACCCGTCTGGTGGGGATGCTGCCGTGGTCATGCCCCGATTCTACGAGGGACACGACACCGGGAGGACCAGCGACGGCCGGGAGGCCGAGGTCAGACGTCGGCCGGCTGCGTCGCGAGGACCTCGGCGACGACGTCGCGGACGGCCGGGAAGAGCGGGTGGCTCTCCATGAGGCCCGTGAGGATCTCGGTCAGCGCGTGCGCGGTCGCCCCGGAACGCAGGAGTGCGTGCAGCTCGATCGACTCCGGGTCGTTCTCGTCGTCGAACGCGAGCGCCACGCGGACGGCACCGAGCAGGTGCTCCACGGGCAGGCCGCGCTCGGCGAGCTGCGACGCCGGGCCGACGAAGCGTTCACGACGGCCGAGCTTGCGGAGCGGGTTGCGGCCGACGCGCGCGGTGGAGTCCGGCAGGTGCGGGTTCGCGATGCGGGAGAGGTTCGCGGCGACGTAGCGCGCGTGGTCCTCGGGGTCGAAGCCGTGCTTCGCGATCAGCAGCGCGGTGGTCTCGGCGAGCACCCCGTCGACCTCGGCGCGGACGGCGTCGTCCTCGAGTGCTTCGCGGATGAGCCGGATGCCCCGCACGTAGCCGTGGTAGGCGGCGGTGGCGTGCGCCGTGTTGACCGTGTAGAGCTTGCGCTCGACGAACGGCTGCAGGTCGTCGACCCAGGTGACGCCCTCGATCGTCGGCGGTTCGGCGTCGGAGCCCAGGAACGGGGTGCGCTCGATGACCCACTCGTAGAACGGTTCGAGCACGACGTCGAGGCCGCCGGACTGACCGAGCACCCCGGACTGGTCCGGGACGATGCGGTCGATCGCGCAGTTCGCGAAGACGGCGGCGATGTCGCGGTCTTCGAGGATCGGGGCACGGCGGATGCTGGCGTGCAGCGAGTCGGTCGCGTTGAACGCGTTCTCGCAGGCCACGATCGTGACGTCGCCGCGCTCGAGCGGGCGTGCCGCGAGGCCCTCGGCGATGAGCGGCGCGACGAGCGGGAGCGTGCGTGCGCCCACGGCGGTGGTCACGACGTCGGCCTCGGCGATGGCCTGCACCACACGCTCGCGGTCGGTCTTGCTGCTGAGCGCACGGAACCCGTAGACGAGGTGCTCGACCGGCATCTCGCCGACCTCGTGCACCACGAACCGGCCGGCTTCGTTCAGGGCCGAGACCACGCGTTCGTCGACGTCGACGAAGGTGAGCTCGTAGCCGCTCGCCACGAGGAACTGGCCCACGAACCCGCGCCCGATCTTGCCGGCGCCGATGTGGACCGCTCGCTTCGTCACCGCCATCGAACGATCATCCCATGCTGGTCGGGGCGGTCCTGACCGCGGGTGCGCAGCACGGCCGACGGGTGTCGGGAATCGACCGCGCGCACGGCGGAGGGACGCCGGTCCGCGGCGTCGGGGCTGGAGAAGAGCTGCTGCATAACGTTCGGGTCACATCGCGAGGCGGCGGTGCAGGTGCACCGCCGCCTCGACGTCGAGTGGTTCTCGGAAGACTACCGCGCGGCCGAGCCGTCCACGTAGTCGCCGTCGTTCTGCTTCCACGCGAAGAGCGCGCGGAGCTCACGGCCGGTGGCCTCGATCGGGTGGCCCTCGCCCTTGGCACGGAGCGCCTTGAACTCCGGTGCGCCGGCGTCCTGGTCCTCGATGAAGCGCTTCGCGAAGGCACCGTTCTGGATGTCCGCGAGCACCGCCTTCATGTTCTCCTTGACGTCCGGCGAGATCACGCGCGGGCCGGAGACGTAGTCACCGAACTCAGCGGTGTCGGAGATCGACCAGCGCTGCTTGGTGAGGCCGCCCTCCCAGATGAGGTCGACGATGAGCTTGAGCTCGTGCAGGACCTCGAAGTAGGCGATCTGCGGCTGGTAGCCCGCCTCGACCAGGGTCTCGAAGCCGTACTGGATGAGCTGCGAGGTGCCACCGCAGAGGACGGCCTGCTCGCCGAACAGGTCGGTCTCGGTCTCCTCGGTGAAGGTCGTCTTGATGCCGCCGGAGCGGAGGCCACCGATCGCCTTGGAGTACGACCACGCGAGGTCCCAGGCGGAACCGGACGCGTCGACCTCGACGGCGACGATCACGGGGACGCCACGGCCGGCTTCGTACTCGCGACGGACGGTGTGGCCCGGGCCCTTCGGCGCGACGAGCGACACGTCGACGCCCTCGGGCGCCTCGATGTAGCCGAAGCGGATGTTGAAGCCGTGGCCGAAGACGAGCGTCGCGCCCGGCTTGAGGTTCGGGCGGATGTCCTCGGCGTAGACGATGCGCTGGACCTGGTCCGGCGCGAGGATGACGACGACGTCGGCCCAGGCGGTGGCGTCGCCCGGGGTGTGGACCTCGAAGCCCGCCTCTTCGGCCTTCTGCCGGCTCTTCGAGCCCTCCTGCAGGCCGATCTTCACCTCGACACCCGAGTCACGGAGGTTGAGGGCGTGGGCGTGGCCCTGCGAGCCGTAGCCGATTACGGCGACCTTCTTGCCCTGGATGAGCGTCAGGTCGGCGTCGGCGTCGTACACGATGTCAGTCACGAGGGTGTGTCTCCTTGGTTCTGTGGTCGGTGCCGGGCACCATCGGCGCCCGGGAAGGGTGTGACGGGCGCTCAGCGCACCCGGTCGGTGATGCTCTTCGGTCCGCGGCCCATGCCGAGGAGGCCCGCACGGGCGAGCTCCTTGACGCCGTAGGGCTCGAGCACGCGGAGGATCGCCTGGATCTTGCCGGGGTCGCCGGTCACCTCGACGATCAGGGAGTCGGTCGCCACGTCGACGACCTGGGCACGGAACAGGTTCACTGCTTCGAGCACCGCCGAGCGCGTCTGGTTGTCGACGCGCACCTTCACGAGCATGTGCTCGCGCTGGACCGACTGCGAGAAGTCCAGTTCGACGATCTTGATGACGTTCACCAGCTTGTTGAGCTGCTTCGTCACCTGTTCCAGCGGGAGGTCCTCGACGTCGACGACGACCGTGATCCGGCTGAGGCCGTCCACCTCGGTGTTGCCGACGGCGAGCGACTCGATGTTGAACCCGCGCCGGGCGAAGAGTCCGGCGACACGGGTCAGCAGACCGGGCTTGTCCTCCACGAGGAGGGAGAGGACGTGGCTCATGCGGTTTCTCCCGTCATGTCGGCGTCCTCGTCGTCCCAGGTGGGCGCGAGTGCCTGGGCGTACTCGATGGACGAGTTGCTGACGCCCTGCGGGACCATCGGCCAGACCATCGAGTCACGGCTCACGACGAAGTCGATCACCACCGGGCGGTCGTTGGTCGCGAGGGCGAGCTCGATCGCGGCGTCGACCTCGTCGGCCTTCTCGACCCGGATGCCGAGGGCACCGTAGGCGTCGGCCAGCTTCACGAAGTCCGGCACACGGCGCGAGGCGTGCCCCGTCTCGAGGTCGGTGAAGGAGTGCCGGCCGTCGTAGAACAGCGTCTGCCACTGCCGGACCATGCCGAGCGACGAGTTGTTGATGATCGCGACCTTGATCGGGATGTCGTTGATGACGCAGGTCGCGAGTTCCTGGTTCGTCATCTGGAAGCAGCCGTCGCCGTCGATCGCCCAGACCACACGGTCCGGCTGGGCGACCTTCGCACCCATCGCCGCGGGGACGGAGTAGCCCATCGTTCCGGCGCCACCGGAGTTGAGCCAGGCGTTGGGCCGCTCGTACTTGATGAACTGCGCGGACCACATCTGGTGCTGCCCGACACCGGAGGCGTAGACGGCCTCGGGACCGGAGAGCTCACCGATGCGCTTGATGATGCCCTGCGGCGCGAGGAGCCCGTCGGTCGGCTCGGCGTACCCGAGCGGGAAGTCGGTCTTGAGCTGGTGGAGCTTCGCCCACCACTCGTCGGTCGACGCGCGGTCCTCGACGGCGATGCCGCCCCAGGCGTCGAGCAGGTCGACCAGGACCTCGCGGGCGTCACCGACGATCGGGACGTCGGCGAAGCGGATCTTCGAGATCTCGGCCGGGTCGATGTCGACGTGCACGACCTTGGCGTCCGGCGCGAACTCGTCGGCCTTGCCGGTCACGCGGTCGTCGAAGCGGGCACCGAGGGCGACGATGAGGTCGCTGTCCTGCAGGCCGAGCACCGCGGGCACCGTGCCGTGCATGCCGGGCATGCCGAGGTGCTGCGGGTGCGAGTCCGGGAACGCGCCGCGCGCCATCAGGGTCGTGACGACCGGCGCACCGGTCGCCTCGGCGAAGCGGAGGAGCTCGGCGGTCGCGCGGGAGCGGATGACCCCGCCGCCGACGTAGAGCACCGGGCGCTTCGACTCGGACAGCAGCTGCGCGGCCGCGGTGATCTGCTTGCCGTGCGCCTTGGTCACCGGGCGGTAACCGGGCAGGTCGATCTTGGGCGGCCACACGTAGGGCGCCGACTTCTGCTGGGCGTCCTTCGTGATGTCGACCAGCACGGGGCCGGGCCGACCGGTCGTCGCGATGAGGTGCGCCGCAGCGAGGGTCGCCGGCACGTCGGCCGGGTCGGTGACCAGGAACGAGTGCTTCGTGATGGGCATCGTGATGCCGACGATGTCGGCTTCCTGGAACGCGTCGGTGCCCATCAGCGTCGAGAACACCTGGCCGGTGATCGCGATGAACGGCACCGAGTCCATGTAGGCGTCGGCGATGGCCGTGACGAGGTTCGTCGCGCCGGGGCCGGACGTCGCGATGGCGACGCCGACCTTGCCGGACGACGAGGCGTAGCCCTCGGCGGCGTGGCCGGCGCCCTGCTCGTGACGGACGAGGATGTGGCGGATCGTGGTCGACGCCATCAGCTCGTCGTAGAACGGGATGATCGCGCCGCCGGGCAGGCCGAAGACGTCGGTGATCCCGAGGTGCTCGAGCGTCCGGAGGACGGCTCCCGAGCCGGTGAGGATCTCCGGCGACCGGCGTGCACCGGCGGCCGCGGACAACGGAGTTGCTTCCGTGGGCATGAGTGGTCCTTGCCTGAGTGGTGGCGGTGGTGCGGGTGTCGGACGCTAGCCCGTGACCGCGCCCTGGGCGGCGGACTTCACGAGCTTGGCGTACTTCGCGAGGACTCCGCGGGTGTAGCGCGGGGGCAGCGGGGCCCAGCCGTCACGGCGGGCCTCCAGCTCGGCCGGGTCGACCAGTAGGTCGAGCGAGCGAGCCGCGATGTCGACACGGATGCGGTCGCCATCACGAACGAAAGCGACTGGACCTGCGTCCACTGCTTCCGGTGCGATGTGGCCGATGCACAGGCCGGTTGTGCCGCCTGAGAATCGACCGTCGGTCAAGAGTAGTACATCCTTGCCGAGGCCCGCGCCCTTGATGGCCGCGGTGATGGCGAGCATCTCGCGCATGCCCGGGCCGCCCTTGGGGCCCTCGTAGCGGATGACGACGACGTCGCCCTTCTCGATCTTGCCCTCGGTCAGGGCGTCCATCGCCGCGCGTTCGCGGTCGAACACGCGGGCGGGTCCCTCGAAGACGGAGGCGTCGAAGCCCGCGGTCTTCACCACGGCGCCCTCGGGGGCGAAGGAGCCCTGCAGGACGGTCAGGCCACCGGTCTCGTGGATCGGGTTGTCGAGCGTGCGGAAGACCTCGCCGTCGAGTGCCGGCGGGTCGATCTCGGCCAGGTTCTCGGCGACGGTCTTGCCGGTCACGGTCATGCAGTCGCCGTGCAGCAGGCCCGCGTCGAGCAGCGCCTTCATGATCACGGGGATGCCGCCGTTGCGGTCGACGTCGACCATGACGTACTTGCCGAAGGGCTTCATGTCGGCCAGGTGCGGGACCTTGGAACCGATGCGGTTGAAGTCGTCCAGCGACAGCTCGACCTCGGCCTCGTAGGCGATCGCGAGCAGGTGCAGGATGACGTTCGTCGACCCGCCGAGGGCCATCGCGACGGCGATCGCGTTCTCGAAGGCTTCCTTCGTGAGGATCTGGCGGGCGGTGATGCCGTGCTCGAGCATGTTCACCACGGCCTCGCCGGAGCGGTGCGCGTAGTAGTCGCGGCGACGGTCGGCGCTCGGCGGAGCGGCGGAGCCCGGCAGCGACATGCCGAGCGCCTCGGCCACACTCGCCATCGTGTTCGCCGTGTACATGCCACCGCAGGCGCCCTCGCCCGGGACGATGGCGCACTCGATCTTCTTGAGCTCTTCCTCGCTCATGGTGCCGGCCTTGCAGGCACCGACGCCCTCGAAGGAGTCGATGATGGTGACTTCCTTCATCGTGCCGTCGGCCTGCTTCACGTAGCCCGGCATGACCGAACCCGCGTACAGGAACACGCTCGCCAGGTCGAGTCGCGCGGCGGCCATCAGCATGCCGGGGAGCGACTTGTCGCAGCCGGCGAGCAGGACGGTGCCGTCGAGGCGCTCCGCGTTGACGACGGTCTCGACGCTGTCCGCGATGACCTCACGCGAGACGAGGGAGAAGTGCATGCCCTCGTGGCCCATCGAGATGCCGTCCGAGACGGAGATGGTGCCGAACTGCAGCGGGTAGCCGCCACCGGAGTGCACGCCCTCCTTCGCACCCTGCGCGAGACGGTCGAGCGACAGGTTGCACGGCGTGATCTCGTTCCACGAGGACGCGATGCCGATCTGCGGCTTGCTCCAGTCCTCGTCTCCCATACCGACGGCCCGCAGCATGCCACGCGAGGTGGTTGCTTCGATCCCGTCGGTGACGACCCGGCTGCGCGGCTTGACGTCGATATCAGGCATGGGATGAGTCTAGGACGCTTTGGGATACCAGCCGTGCACCCCCGTGCATTCTCATGCTCGGGGGCCACGATCAGCGGGTGGCGCGGAGCCTCGCCAGCTGCTTCAGGACCCCGGTCAGGGCCGCCGGGTCGGCGATGCGGTAGCCGGCCTGGGTCTCCCCCGGCCCGACCTTCACCCCGACGTCGCCGTCACCGAGCACGCGGAAGGCGTCCTCGTCGGTGACGTCGTCGCCGGCGAAGAACACCGCGTCGGCACCGTGCAGCTCGCGGAGCCGGGCGATCGCGTCGCCCTTCGTGACGTGTCGCACCGCGAACTCGACGATGTCCTTGCCACCGCGCTCGAGCACCTCGGGGTCGGCCTCGTGCGCCGCGCGGCTCGCCGCCGCGTTCGCCTCGGCCGCGACCTCGGCGGAGACACGGCGTGTGTGCACCCCGTGCCCGGCGGGCTTGTGCTCGATGACGACGCCCGGGAACCGTTCGCCGACCTCGTCGAGCGCCGCACCGATCCGTGCCACACGCTCCACCTCGTCGTCACTGAGCGCGGCCTCGTCGTGGCCGTCCACGCGCCACTCGACGCCGTGCGAACCGACGAGCGCCATGTCCTCCGGCGCGTGGGTCACCGCGGCCAGGCTGCCGAGGGGACGCCCCGACACGAGCACCACCTCGGTGTCCTTCGCACGGTGCAGGGTCAGGACCGCGGCCCACGACCCGGGCAGCGCCCCGACCTGCGAGGGGTCGTCGGCGAAGGGGGCCAGCGTGCCGTCGAAGTCGAGGGCGACGATCAGTCGCGGCGCAGCCGCGAGCGTCTCGAGGGCCGCGTCGACGGCGGACTGGTCGGTGGTGGTCTCAGTCATCACGTGCCTCCCGGGTGTCCTCGGCAGCCCTGGCGGACTGGGCGTCCTGGTCGAAGATCGACATGTTGTCGGTCTGCGCCTCACGGTGCTGTTCGCGCGGGTCGGCGGCGGACGGGTCGATCTGGGCGTTCCGCGGCGCGTGCCGGTCGAGCGCCTCGAGGAACGAGCGCGACCAGCGCGCCACGTCGTTGTCGCGGACGCGCTTGCGGAGCGCGCGCATGCGCGTCGACCGCTCGCGACGCGGCATCTGGATGGCGCGCTCGATCGAGTCCTTGAGCGCACCGATGTCGTGCGGGTTGACGATCACGGCCTGCTTGAGCTCGTCGGCGGCGCCGGCGAACTCGGACAGGATGAGCACCCCGTCGTTGTCGAAACGGGCGGCGACGTACTCCTTCGCGACGAGGTTCATGCCGTCGCGCAGTGCGGTGACGAGCATGATGTCGGCGGCCAGGTAGAGCGCCACCATCTCCTCGCGCGGGTAGCCGTGGTGCAGGTACGAGATCGGCTGGTGGCCGATGACGCCGAGGTCGCCGTTGATGCGGCCGACGCTCAGCTCGATCTCGTCGCGGAGCGCCGCGTACGAGTCGACACGCTCGCGGCTCGGGCTCGCGACCTGGATCAGGGTTGCGTCCTCGACCGCGATGCGGCCGTCCTCCACCAGCTCGCCGAAGGCCTTGATGCGGTGGCGGATGCCCTTGGTGTAGTCGAGCCGGTCGACGCCGAGCAGCACCGTCTTCGGGTTGCCGAGGCTCTCGCGGATCTCGCGCGCACGCTCCTGCACCTCGGGCTTGCGGGCGATCGCCTCGAAGCTCTCGGCGTCGATCGAGATCGGGAAGTGCCTGGCCTCGACGTGGCGGACCGTGATGCCCTTGCGGCTGCGCGGGGCTGCCGGGTCGTCCACCGGGACGTCGATCGTGGTGCCCTTGGTCGTGTAGCCCTTGATGTGGCGGACCGCTCGGAGGAAGTCGCTGGCGTCGTCGTGGCGCTGGAAGCCGATGACGTCGGCGCCGAGCAGCCCGTCGAGGATCTGCGCACGCCACGGCAGCTGCGCGTAGATGCCGACCGGCGGGAACGGGATGTGGTTGAAGAAGCCGATCGTCAGGTCGGGGCGCTTGGCGCGGAGCAGGGCCGGCACGAGCTGCAGCTGGTAGTCCTGCACCCAGACGATGCCGTCCTGCTCGACGATCTCGGCGATCTGCGCGGCGAAGCGCTCGTTCACGCGCTTGTACGCGTTCCACCAGTCGCGGTGGTAGCTCGGGTGCTCGATGACGTCGTGGTACAGCGGCCAGAGCGTGTCGTTGCTGAAGCCCTCGTAGTACTCCTCGACGTCGTCGTCGGAGAGCGGGACGGGGACGATGTGGATGCCCTCGTTGTCGAACGGTGCGACCTCGACCTCGGCCTGCCCCACCCAGCCGACCCAGGCTCCGTCGTTCGCGCGCATCACGGGTTCGAGGGCGGTCACGAGGCCGCCCGGCGAGTGCCGCCAGCCCTCGTTGCCGTCCTGGTCGACGACGCGGTCCACCGGGAGTCGGTTGGAGGCGACGACGAACGAGTAGCGGGTCTGTTCGGTGCGGTCTGCAGGCATGGGGTGGTGTGATCTCCGTTCCGCCCGGCCGGGGCCGGGTGCGTCGGGTGCGTCGGTGCGTCGGTGCGTCGGGTGCGACGGCCGGCGTGGTGCGCCGGGTGGTCCGGCGTGCTGCGCCGGGTGCGCTGCCGAAGTTACCAGCGTGGGGACAGCGTATTCACGGCGGATCGGCGGTTCCGCTACGCTGCAGGCACGTGTCGGGGGGACACGGGTGCTGGAGTGCGGCGCCGGCCTCCCGGTCGGAGAGGACCCCCAGCCGTGAGCGAGAACCCGCCCAACCAGCCCGTCCCGCCGTCGCAGCCCGGTCCGGGCCAGCCCGGTACCGGCCAGCCCGGATCGGGCCAGCCCGCTTCCGGCCAGCCCGCCTGGAACGGCCAGCCCGCTTCCGGCCAGCCTGCCTGGAACGGCCAGCCCGCCTGGCAGCAGCAGCCTGGAGGCCCGCAGCAGTGGTCGGGTCAGCCCGCCCCCGCCGCGCAGCCGTCCGATGCGTTCGGTCGCTTCCTGCGGTCCGTGTCCGGTCGCGACTGGCTGGCGGCCGTGCTCGCCGCCGTCGGCGGCTGGGTCGCGGCGTACGTCGTCGCCGGGCTCTCGCTGCTCATCACCGTCGGACTGCTCGCGTCGGGCGGCAGCGGGTCGGCCGCTCCGTCCACCGGGTCCGGCACCGACCTCGGCGCGGGCTCGGCCCCCGACGTGGAGTCCCTGCTGTCCGGCGTGAGCGTCCTGCTCGGCGCGCCGGCGCAGCTCGTGGCCCTCGCCGACCTCGGCCGACTGCACCTGTCCGGGTCGATCGGGTTCCTCGGTTCCGGCTCGGGCTCGCTCGCCGTGGTGCCCGCGCTGGTGCTCGCCGCGCAGGTCGTCCTGGCCGTCGTGCTCACCCGCCGGATCCGCACGCGTGGCCTCGGCCGCACGCAGGTGCTCGTCACCGCGGTGGTCTCCGGCCTCGTCACCACCGTGCTCACGAACGTCGCCGCCGGCCTCTTCGCGATCCGGTTCCCGTCGGTGTCCGGCGCGGTCATCGAGCCGGTGCACGCCGTCGGCGCCGGCAGCATCATCGGTGCGTTCGTCATCGGCGCCCTGGCGGCACTCCTCGCCCGGCCCTCCGTCCTCGCCGGGCGCAACGTCTTCACCGCCCGCCTGCTCGGCACGCTCCGGGTCGCCGCGTCGCAGCTCACGGTCCTCGTCGTGCTGGTCGCCCTCGTCGTCATCGTCGTCGCCCTGATCGCCCAGCCGTCCTACGGCTCCGCGTTGCCGCTCCTGCTCGGCAACGTCGCGATCGGGCTGACCGCGCTCGGGTTCTTCGGTGGTGTGGGGACGTCCGGCTTCGGGTCCGCCAGCGACACCGCCTCGGTGTTCGGCGGAGCCGGTGGCTGGACCTGGCTCGTCGTGCTGTTCGTCGTCGTCACCTCGGTCGCGGCCGGGCTCGCCCTCGCCGTCCGCCGCAACGACCGGATCCGCACCACGCTCGACTGGGTCGTCACGCCGCTGGTGTGGTTCGCACTCGGTCTGCTCTGCTTCGTCCTCGGCACCGGCGTCGTCTCGTACCAGGTGAGCAGCACGAGCTCCGTGGACGGCTCGGGGTCGATCGGCATCGCGCCGTGGACGCCGATCGTCTTCGCCCTGTGGGGCGGCGCGATCGAGGTCGTCGCCCGGTACCTCGCCCCGGTGCTCCTGCCCCGCCTCGGCGGAGCCGTGGTGCTCCGGACGTCCCGCCTGGTCGGAGCGGACCCCCGCCCCGTCGTGCCGCCGGCGTTCCCGGCCGGGCCCGCTGCCGGTCAGGGTGCTCCCGTCGCCGGTCAGGGCGCTCCCGTCGCGCCCACCGCGACGGTCGACCCGGCCGCGCCCGGTGCGCCCGGCGCTCCCGTTGCGCCCGGCGCGCCTGTCGCCGCGGACGCGCCGGCTGCCGCCGCGTGGAACACTCCCCCGGCCGCTGACCAGCACGTGCCGTACCCGTCGGCCGCGCCTGCCCAGGAGCCCGCGTACGGCGTGCAGTCGATCTCCGGCACGCAGCCGGCTGCCGGGTCGCAGCCGCCCTACGGCACGCTGCCCCCGTACGGCGCACAACCGGCCGACGGGTCGCAGCCGTTCATCGGCGGTGGTGCCCCCGCTCCGGCACCGATGTCCCCGCGGGCAAAGAAGATCCTGGTCCGTTCGCTCATCGCCGGTGGCGCCGTGATCGTCGTCGTCATCGCCGGTGCGGTCACGACGAGCGTCCTCCGCGCCAACGTCTGGGGTCCGGCACCGACCGTGAAGTCCTACGTGCAGGCCATCGCCAGCGGTGACGCCGACACCGCCGCCGACCTGAGCGAGATCCCCGACGACGCGGCGATGCTCGACTCGAAGGTGCTCGGGAGCGCGAAGGACCGCCCGTCGGACATCCGCGTCGGCCGGGTCGCCCGGACCGGTGACACCGCCATCGCCACCCTGAGCTACACCCAGGACGGCAAGAACCGCTCCGGCCAGGTGTCGCTGCGGCGCACGGGCACCTCGTTCCTGGTGAAGGACGAGTGGCGTGTCACGCAGCCGCTGGCGCAGCAGGTCACCCTGACGGCCTCGGACGTCCTCGAGGGCGCTCCGGTGACCGTCGGCGGCAAGGAGATCGGGGAGATCAGCGACGGCAAGTTCACGTCCCTCGCCTACCCCGGCACCTACCAGGTCTCGGTCGGCGGGACGAAGTACTTCACCGGCGGCACCGAGCAGGTCGCCGTGGGCGCGGTCACGTCGGGCTACGTCGACTTCGCGCCGAAGGCGACCAAGGCACTCGAACAGGACGCCGAGCAGTACGTGACCGACCTCATCGACGACTGCGCCGAGAAGACCGAGCTCCGGGCCCTGAGCGGCTGCCCCTGGTACGGGCCCTACGACGCCGACGGCGGCGTGCAGTACGACGTCACGTCGATGCCCGAGCTGGAGGTCGAGGCGTCCCGCGCCGGCACCGTGATGGTGACGAGCACGAAGGACGGGAGCGTCTCGTACGGCTACACCTCGTACCTGGGCGACAAGGAGCGCGGCGAGGACTCGTTCAGCGTGAACCAGTACCTGAAGGTGCAGGACGGCAAGCTCGTCTCCGCCTACTGAGCAGGAGCCGACCGAGCGGCTCCGCAGCACCACGACGGCCGACCCGGATCTCCGGGTCGGCCGTCTCAGTAGGCTGACGAGCATGGTCAGGACACGGGCGTGGTGCAAGGGCGACACGGTCGAACGGGACTTCCCCGTCGACCGGATCTCCGACCTCGTCGCCGATCCGGACACCTTCGTCTGGATCGACTACACCGACCCGACGTCGGCCGACCTCGAGCAGATCGAGGAGGAGCTCGGCATCCACGCACTCGCGGTCGAGGACGCCGTCGAGCACGGACAGCGGCCGAAGCTCGACCGGTACCGGGACAGCCTGTTCCTGGTCGTCTACGACGTGGGCGGCACGGACGACGAGGGTGACCTGATCACGCACGAGGTCAAGGCCTTCGTCACCGAACGGGCGCTCGTCACCATCCACGGGTCCGACGTCGACACCACCCCGATGGAACACCGGCTCACGGCGAACTCCGACATCGCCGAACACGGCGTGCCCTGGCTCGTCTGGGCGCTGCTCGACGCGGTCGTCGACCGTGCCACCGACACCGTCGAGGACCTCGAGCGGCAGATCGATGCGCTCGAGGACGACCTGTTCGAGCCGGGCGACCCCCGCGAGCAACAGATCCAGCGGCGGTCGTTCCGGCTCCGCAAGACCCTCGGGGTGCTCCGGCGGCTGGTCGTCCCGACGCGGGACAGCGTCGCCTCGTTGCTGCACGGTGACGCGGAGACGATCTCGAACGGCATCCGGCCGTACTTCCGCGACGTCGAGGACCACCTGGTCTCGATCGCCGACTCCGTCGAACAACTCCGTGACGCCGTGTCGAGCGTGCTCGACACGACCCTGAACCTGGCGTCGAACCGGCAGAACACCGTCATGAAGAAGGTCACGAGCTGGGCGGCGATCATCGCGATCCCGACCGGTGTCACGAGCTTCTTCGGGCAGAACGTGAAGTTCCCGGGCGAGGGCGCCTGGAGTGGTCTCTGGGCCTCGCTCGCGATCATCACCGCGTCGTCGCTCGTGCTCTACCGCGTCTTCAAGACCCGCGACTGGCTCTGACCGCGCACGGCACCGGCACCGCCTCGGCACCGGGCTCCGCCGACGTCAGAGCGCGAGCGCCAGGACCCCGGCGACGACGGTGAGCGGCGCGACGACGCACCCGAGCGCCATGTACCGGCCCCAGGACAGGTGCACGCCCTCGGCCGACAGCCGTGCGTGCCACAGCAGCGTCGCGAGCGAGGCCCACGGCGTGATGAGGCAGCCGGCGTTGACGCCGATGAGCAGCGCCGCGTACCGGACGGCCTCGTGCCCGGCGGCCGGTTCGAGCACCAGGTACGCCGGCAGGTTGTCGATGCCGTTCGCGGCGACCGCGCCCGCACCGCCGAGCAGCAGCAGCGGGCCGGTCCCGGTGCCGCCCTGCAGCGCGTGCACGATCGGGTCGGTGATGCCCGTCGTGTGCAGCGCCTCGACCACCACGAACAGCCCGGCGGCGAACAGCAGGGTCGACCACGGCACGCGGGACACCCGGAGTTCGGACGGTGACCGGAACGCCGCGACCACGACGAGCACCACGGCGGCCAGGACCGCGGCGATCCACACGGTCACCCCGGCCGTCAGGGCGACGACGAGCGCGACGAGCACCGCGGAGGCCGCCCAGAAGAACACCGGGTCCTTCGGCGTGCGGACGGACACCGGCGAGTAGCGGCCGAACAGCTTGCCGCGGAACACCACGAGCAGGACGACGCACGGCACGACCACCCCGGCGACCGCGGGCCAGGCCATCAGCCCGGCGAACGGCAGCGGGCCGCCGAGCCCCATCCGGTCGACGGCGAGCAGGTTCGTCAGGTTCGACACCGGCAGCAGCATCGAGGCCGTGTTCGCGAGCCAGACCGTGGTCAGGGCGAACGGCATCGGGGGCAGTCCCACACGCCGTGCGAGCGAGATCACGATGGGGGTGAGGAGCACCGCGGTGGTGTCGATCGACAGGAAGACGGTGCAGAGCACGGCGAGCACGACGACCGCACCCCAGAGCCCGATGGTGCGTCCGCCACCGACCCGGGCGGCGACGTCGGCGAGGCGGTCGAACACTCCGGCGTCCGCGGCCAGCTCGGCGACGATGGTCAGTCCGAGCACGAACCCGAGGACCGGCAGGACCCGGTCGGCGAGGACGGCGAGGTCGTCGAGGGGCAGCAGCCCGAACACGACGCAGACCGCGCCGACCACGAGCAGGGCCGCTCCGATGACCGCTTGACGCACGAACGCTCCTCCGGCAGACACCGCGGCAGGGTGACCGGCGGCGCTCCAATGTACGGGCCGGTAGCGTTGTGAGCACGACGACAGGAGGCCTCTGTGCGCAAGTTCATGTTCAACGGTGCGGTGTGGAGTTCGCTCATCAGCGGCTACAGCGTGCTGCAGACCACCCGCCAGGGACCGCGCGACTGGCGGCTCGCGCTGACCTGGGTCGCGTGGCTCGCCACGACGATCGTGGCGATCGGCACGGTCGTCGAGGACGACCGCGCGGTCAAGGCGCGCCAGTAGGTCCAGACGCGGCAGGCGGTTGCAGACGCGACCGGCCTGACGGACGGGAGGCACGGTGCCAGCTGGTACCGTGCCTCCCGTCCGTCGTCCGTCCCGTGCACGGCACGCGGTCACGTCACCGGGTCAACGCTCGGACTCCGGGATGCCGGACGTCTGGATCGGCCCGGTGAAGAGCGCGCCGCGCTCGTCGTCACCGAACAGCTGCGAGTCTCCCTCTGCCGGGCGTCCGCGGCGGCGCGGTGCCGCCGCACCCGGCTCGGTGAGCTGCACCCGCTGGACCGGCAGGGCGTCCGGATGGGTGCGCTGGATCCACTCGACCATCTCCTCGCGGACGTAGCAGCGGAGGTCGAACAGGCCTCCGGCGTCGGGTGCCGTCACGAGGATGCGGACCCGGACCAGTCCCCCGACGGCGTCCGTGACCTGGAGCACCTTGACCCGGCGGTCCCAGATCGTCGAGGTGTCGAGGATCCGGTCGAGCTCCGCCCGCATGTCGGCCGGGCTCACCCGCCAGTCGAGGTCGAACTCGACGGCACCGAGCAGTTCGCTGCCGGTCCGGGTCCAGTTCTCGAACGGCGTGCTCGTGAAGTACGTCGACGGCAGCACGAACCGACGGTCGTCCCACAGGTGCACGACGACGTAGGTCAGCGTGATCTCCTCGATCCGTCCCCACTGCTGCTCGACCACGACGACGTCGTCCACCCGGATCGACCCGGAGAACGCCAGCTGCATGCCGGCGAACACGTTGCCGAGCGTGGACTGCGCGGCGAGGCCCGCGACCACGGAGATGAGGCCGGCGCTGGCGAGCACGCTCGCGCCCGCGGCCTCGACCCCGTCGAAGGTCAGCAGGATCGCGCCGACCGCGATGATGACGAGCACGGCGACGGTGAGCCGCCGGATGATGAGCACCTGGGTGCGGATGCGACGCGCCTGCCGGTTGTCGGGCACGTCGATGCGGAAGCGGTGCAGCCCGAGGTCCTCGAGGAAGATCGCGACCTGGCACGCGAGCCAGCAACCGGTCGCGATCGTGACGATCAGGAAGGCGTGCGCGACCTCGTCGCGCCACGGGTAGGCGTCGGGGTTCCGCGGGATGCTCGACGTGAACGCGATCCAGAGCAGGACCACCAGCAGCACGGTGCGGAAGGGGTGCTTCGTCCGTCGCGAGAGCACGCCGGCCCAGCGTTCCCGGCGCGCGATCGCCCGGAGGACCAGGTGCAGGACGAGGGCGACGACGGCGGTGACGAGCAGGGCGAACCCGATCGCGACGAGGAGTCGGAGGAGGATGTCCATCCCTCCATGCAAGCAACGGACGACGGTCGTCGTTCAGGTTCGGGCCGCCGTCGGCTGTGCGGACGTTCAGTCGCTGCGGTTCGACCGAACCGGGTTTTGCGTGACGCCCCGGTCCGGTGCGCATGTAGGTTCTCTCGCATGACAGCGCAGAACGACACGGGTGGCAACCGAGCGCCGGCGAACGACTTCTCGCACGAGCAGGAGGGCTACCAGCACGGTCTGAAGCCCCGGCAACTGCAGATGATCGCGATCGGCGGCGCGATCGGCACCGGCCTCTTCCTCGGTGCCGGTGGACGCCTGCACACCGCGGGCCCCGCGCTCGCGCTGACCTACCTGGTCGCCGGGATCTTCGCCTTCTTCATCCTGCGGGCCCTGGGCGAGCTGGTGCTGCACCGCCCGTCCTCGGGGTCGTTCATCTCGTACGCCCGCGAGTTCTACGGCGAGAAGTTCGCGTACGCCGCCGGCTGGATGTACTTCCTGAACTGGGCGATGACCTCGATCGTCGACACCACCGCGGTCGCGATCTACCTGCAGTACTGGTCGGCCTTCACCGCGGCGCCGCAGTGGCTGCTGGCGCTGATCGCCCTGATCGTCGTCCTCGCGGCGAACATGGTCGCCGTGAAGGTGTTCGGCGAGCTCGAGTTCTGGTTCGCCCTGATCAAGGTCGCCGCGCTCGTGGCGTTCCTCGTCGTCGCGATCATCTGGCTCGTCTTCGCGTTCCCCGTCGAGGCCGGTGGCGAGGCCGTCCGCACCGGCTTCTCGATCTGGGGCGACAACGGCGGGCTGTTCCCGAACGGGCTGCTCCCCGCGGTCATCGTGATCCAGGGTGTCGTCTTCGCCTACGCCGCGATCGAGCTCGTCGGCACCGCATCGGGTGAGACGCAGAACGCCGAGAAGGTCATCCCGCGCGCGATCAACTCCGTCGTCTTCCGCATCGCGGTCTTCTACGTCGGGTCGATCGTCCTGCTCTCCCTGCTGCTGCCGTACACGGCCTACAAGGAGGGCGAGAGCCCCTTCGTGACGTTCTTCTCGTCGCTCGGCAACCCGCACGTCGGCGCGATCGTCGGCGGCATCATGAACTTCGTCGTGCTCACCGCCGCCCTGTCGTCCCTGAACGCCGGCCTGTACTCCACCGGACGCGCGCTCCACTCGATGGGCATGAACGGTTCGGCGCCGAAGTGGACCACGAAGATGTCGAAGGGCGGCGTCCCCTACGCCGGCATCCTGCTCACGGCGGCCTTCACCGTCGCGGGCGTCGTGCTGAACTACTTCGTCCCGAAGCAGGCGTTCGAGATCGCCCTGAACATCGCCAGCCTCGGCATCATCACCGCGTGGGGCACGATCATCCTGTGCCAGATGCGGCTGCGCCAGTGGGCCAAGCAGGGGCTCGCGAAGGAACCCTCGTTCAAGCTGCCCGGTGCTCCGGTCACCGCCTGGCTGACCCTGGCGTTCCTCGCCTCGGTCATCGTCCTGATGGCGATCGACTACCCCGTCGGCACGTACACCATCGCGTCGCTCGTCATCATCATCCCGCTGCTCATCGTCGGCTGGTTCCTGCAGCGTGACCGCATCCTGCGCATCGCCGCCCTGCGCGAGGGCGTCACGGGCCCCTACCCGATCGGCGTCCGCGACCCCGCCGCCTCGGTGCGACGCGACGGCGACGGGAGCTAGCGCTCCGCTTGTCCCCGGAACGCAAGGCCCCAGCGCCGAACACGAGCGGTCCGGCACCCGTCGCTACCATCAGCGGGTGCCGGACCGCTCTCCTTCTCCCACCCTCGACCTGCAGCTCAGCTGGCGAGGTGCCTACGGACGCCTCCGGGTGTTCGCGGATCGTCTCGAGGCCGAGACCGACTACCAGCGCGAGACCCGCACCGTGGTGCCGATGGACGCGGTGCAGGGGTGGCGCCTCGGACCGTGCGACGAGGACGCCGTCTGCGTAGAGTTCCTCGCCGGACAGGACACCTACCGGGTCCTGTTGGACAGCCCTGACGAGCAGCTCGCTGCGCTGGCGATCCGGAAGGTGCTCGGACCGCCGCTGGAGTCCTGAGGACGCCGGTGCCGGGCTCCGGGGCCCGCAGCCCCGTTGCCCGGGGCCCCGCTGCCCGGGTGCCCGGATGCCCGGCTCAGTCGTCGGTGTCGACGCGGTCGGTGACGACGTCACCGGAGCCGGCGTCGATGCGCACGCTGTGCTTGGTGCCGGACGAGTCGAGCACGTCGCCCTCCCAGACGACCGTGCCGACGTGGTCGTCGAGCCCGAGCTCGGTCACGGTCCCCGCGTGCAGGTCCTGGAAGGCGTCGACGGCCTGCTTGACGCTCAGGTCGGCGGCGGCGACGAAGCGCTCGTGCTCGGCCTTGTCGTCGGCGTCGGCGGCCTCGGTCTGCGGGGTGCCGGCGACCGTGGAACCGTCGGCGTTCGTGTGCACCTCGTGCTCGGTGCCGTCCTTCGTCACGACGAGGACCTCGTAGGCGGAGGCGCCCTGCTCCTGCTCGACCGAGATGACGGTGCCCGAGCCCACCTCACCGCGTGCGGTGGCGACGGCGGCGAGCAGGGCCGTGTTCGAGCCGGAGGACGCCGAGCCGGACGATGACGAGCCGGTGCCGGTGCCGGTGCCGGCCGAGTCCGTCGCCGACGAACCGACTGAGCCGGAGCCGGCCGAGCCGGTGTCGTCGTCGGAGTCGTCGCTGGCGCACCCGGTGAGTGCGAGCGCCGCGACGATCGGCAGGGCGGCGAACGCGGCGATGCGGCGGGCGGAGGGCTTCTGGTGCTGGGTACGGAAGTTCATGTGGACGAGCATCGCGTCGGGGTGCTGAAGCAGCCCTGAAGCCGCCTGTTCAGCCGCCGAGTGCGATGCGGACGACGAACCGTGCGCCACCGAGCGGGGACGCGACCACCGTCGTCTCGCCGCCGTGGGCCCGCACGGCGTCGCGGACGATGGCGAGGCCGAGCCCCGCGCCGCCGGCGTCCCGGCTGCGGGCCTCGTCGAGACGGACGAACCGTTCGAAGACCCGCTCGCGCTCGTCCTCGGGGACGCCGGTGCCGTCGTCGTCGACCGTGAGCACCGCGGACCCGTCGTGCTCGGTGAGCGACACGGCGACGCGTGTGCTCGCGTGCCGGACGGCGTTGTCGACGAGGTTCCGGACCACCCCAGCCAACACGCGCTCGTCGCCGAGGACCCGCGCTGCCGAGATCGCCGAGCCGTCCACCCGCACCACCGGGGCGTCGCCGTGCCGCTCGGGCGCGACACCCGCCGTCGACCGTGCCCGCGCGCGGGCCACCGCGTCGAGCGCGAGGTCGTCGAGGTCGACGGGGCGCCGCGTGCGGATCCCGCCCTCGTCGAGGCGGGAGAGCTCGAGCAGCCCGGTGACCAGGTCCTGCAGGCGCACCGCCTCGGACCGCACGACGTCGGCGAGGTCCGCCACCTCGGTCCGCTCCGGGTGCGCGACGGCGACCTCGGCGTGCTGCCGGATCGACGCGATCGGCGACCGGAGTTCGTGGGAGGCATCGGACACGAAGCGCCGCTGGCTCTCGGCGGAGCGTTCGAGGCGGTCGAGCATGGCGTTCATGGTGCTCGCGAGCCGGGCGACCTCGTCGCCGGTGTCCGGGACCTCCACCCGGGCGTCGGGACGGGCCGCCCGGATCGTCTCGACCTCGGTGCGCATCCGTTCCACCGGCCGCAGCGAGCGCCCGGTGACGGCCCAGGTGACCGCGACCAGCAGGAGCACCAGCACGGGCACCCCCACGGCGAGGAGCACGACGGCGGTGCGGACCGCGGTGTCGGCCTGGTCGAGCGTGGCGCCGTAGACGAGCGTCGCCTCACCGCCGCCGGGCAGGTCCACGTCGTCCGCCACGAGCAGCCAGCGTTCGCCGTCGTGGGTCCACCGGGACTCGTCGACGGTCGGGAGGGCGTCCCCGTCGGCGTCCTCGCCGTGCGCCAGGACCGCCCCGCCGTCGCCGATCACCTGCACCAGGACGTCCTCGTAGCCGGTCACCGCGGCCGCACCGTCCGCCTCGACCCGGGAGGACACCTGCTCGAGACCCGCCTCGGCGGAGGTCCGCACGCCGTCGAGCAGCACGAGCCGCAGCACGACGACGAAGGCGACGGCACCGATCACCAGCGCAGCGAGGACGACGACCCCGGCGCCGAGGGTGGTGCGGGCCCGGACCGACCGGGCGCGCCGTGGCCGGACCGGTGCGACTCCGCTCGCACCGGGCTTCGGCCGCTCAGCCACCGTCCGCCGCCAAGCGGTACCCGGCGCCACGGACCGTCTCGATCGCGGTACGCCCGAACGGTCGGTCGAGCTTCCGGCGGAGGTGCCCGACGTACACCTCGACGATGTTCGGGTCGCCCTCGAAGTCGACGTCCCAGACGTTCTCGATGACGTCGCGCTTCGACCGGACCTGTCCCGGGTGCCGTGCGAGGTACTCGAGCACGGCGAACTCGCGGCTGGTCAGTTCGACGGGGGTCTCGCCGCGGGCCACGGTACGCGCCGCGGGGTCGACCACCAGGTCGCCGAGGGTCAGCACGGTCGGGCGCTCACGGGCACCCCGCCGGACGAGTGCCCGGAGCCGTGCGACGAGCACCGGGTGCGAGAACGGCTTGGTGACGTAGTCGTCGGCCCCCGCGTCGAGCGCCTCGACCTGGTCCCACTCGCCGTCCTTGGCCGTCAACATGAGCACAGGGGTCCAGTCGCCGTCGGCGCGGAGCTGCGCGCACACGGCCCAGCCGCTCAGGCCGGGCATCATCAGGTCGAGCACGATCGCGTCGTAGCGGAACTCACGCGCGTGCCACAGCCCGTCCACGCCGTCGTTCGCGACGTCGACCGCCCACCCCTCGGCCTCGAGGCCGCGGCGCACGCCGTCGGCGAGCCGGACCTCGTCGTCGACCACCAGCACCCGCATGGGGTCGATCCTGCCGTGCCCCGCTGAAGCAGGGCTGAAGCGGCGGGCTCAGACCAGCAGCAGGATCCCGGCGATCACGGACGCGACGGCGATCGCCAGCGCGATGAGCAGGAGCACGAGGTGCACCGTGTAGAACGTCGTCGGCTTGCCGGCGGCGTCGCGGGCACGGGAGTCCTTCGCGACGCGCTGGAAGAAGCGCGGCCAGGTGACGACGTTGAAGACGGCGCCGATGAACAGGACGACTGCGGCGAAGACGAGCACGGGACGATCCTAGTGAACGTTCGCGGCGACGATACCGGTCCGGCGACGCCGGGCGGGTGGTGCTCGGCCGCCCCCAACGCGGCCGAGTCCCGACCCGGCAGGCCACAGGATCTGTAGCACTTGCTACAGACTGTACACGGCCTGTTCGGCAGCGTCGAGGGACTACGCCGTCTCGAGCGCGGCCTCGGCGTCGGCGAGGGCGGCACGCTCGGCGTCGGTCAGGGATGCCCGTGCACCCCGGACGCCGTCGTTGATCTCGACGATGCGGCGGCTGAGCCGGGTCGCGGGGTCGTCGGTCGGCGGGTAGGCGTTGTCCACGCCGATCCGTTCGTGCAGCGGTGCCAGGCGGCGGAGCGCATCGTCCACACGGCGGGCACGGCGGCGGCGGGAGATCCGGTGCCCGACGACGAGCAGGAGCATGCCGGACGCCACGCACAGCACGGCTCCCGGCGTCGTGATGTCGTAGGGCAGCGAGAGCGCGTGCGTGACGTCCAGGTCGCCGGCGACGTGGGCGACGTCCATCACGACGACCACGACCATGCGGACGACCCCGAGCACCCCACCGAGGACCAGGACCCACAGCCCCACCAGGTCGGTGGTCGTCCGGGCTTCGGGCAGCCGGAGCACGCAGATGAACCCCGTCGCGCCGAGCGCCACTCCGAGGTAGACGGTCTGCGCGATCGAGTAGACGGTGGCAGCCGGGTGCGAGCCGGCGTCGAGCATGAAGGTCGTCGTGGTCGCGGGCTTGTCGAGCACGGTGAACGCGACGACGACCACCACGACGACCACGGCGAAGGACACCACGACCGCGTTCCGGAGCCAGGGCCGCGCCGCGCCGACCGCCTTCGCCACGCCCCACAGCAGCGTGCTCGTGCCGGCCACCATGAGGCAGTCGCTGATGACGGTCACGACGTTGAACCCACCGAGCAGCGGGTCGAGCCACCGGTACAGCGGGTCGACGTTCGTCACGATGGTGGCGGCGAAGAGCAGGAACGTGAACGCCAGGGTGCGGTCCTGCCCGCGTTGCAGGACCAACAGCACGATCGTCCCGACGATGAGCAGCACCGCCTGGACGACGGCGATGATCACCCGAAGACCCCGCGGAAGGCGCTCGGGCGGCCGCGGTGCTGGCGGATCACGGTGGCCAGGCGGTCGGCGAAGACCTCGGCCTCGTGCTCGTAGGTGTTCGAGAACATCCCCCGGGCCAGCGCACGCTCGACCTTGTACTCGGGCAGGTCGGGGATGACGTCACGGATGTAGGCGCTCTGCGGGGCGTGCTCCTGGTGCCGGTGCAGGACGTGTCCGAGCTCGTGCCCGATCACGAACGACCGGAACGTCGGCGAGGTCGTCGGGGAGATCATCACGAGGTGCGCGTGCTCGAGGGTGGCCACGAAGCCGCACACGGGTTCGGCGGCCAGGAACGACTCCTCGCGCACCACGATCGGCTTGCCGACGACGTCAGCGGCGGCGGCGACGGCCTGGTCGACGTCCGACCACCCCTCGGCTGCACCACGAGCCCAGAACGCCTCGACGAGAGCGTCGGTCATGCGACGCTCCCCCGCTGTGATTCCTCCTCGAGCACCTCGGCGATGCGCCGCAGCGCGTCGGGTGAGAGTTCGCCGGGGAAGGTCCGGGCCGCGAAGCCGCTCACGCGGGCGGACCGCAGGGACCGGACGAGGGCGAGCTGGGCACCGATCCGTTCCGGTACCTCGCTGTCCTCGAGCAGGAAGCGTTCGTCGACCTCGAAGTACCCGGCCAGCAGGCGCAGGAGCTCGGTGTCGCGGTTGCGGCGGCCGTCGCCGGAGAGCATGTAGGTCCACTTCGCCCGCGACAGCGAACCGCCGTGCGCCGCGACGTACTCCTCGATCGAGGAGAACGGCACCGGTGCGCCACGCTGCGACTCCTCGAAGTCGAGGAGCAGGTTGAGGCGGCGCGCGAGCTCGGCGGCGTCGAGCGCCCCGCCCTTCAGATCACCCGTGTCCATCTCGGACTCCTCCCCAGCCGTGTCCGCGCGACCTGTGGGTCCGGCGCGTGGACGCCATGCTAGCGCGGGTGCCCGGCACGCGCGCCGCTACCCTCGTGGGCATGCCCCGCCGCTTCCCCGCCACCGTCGCGGCACCGGTCGAGCACGAGATCGTCATCACGAAGTCGCGGTTCATCACGACCGTCGCGCCGGTGTCCGGGGTCGAGGACGCCGACCGCGTGATCGCCGAGGTCCGCCGGCGGTACTGGGACGCCCGGCACAACTGCACGGCGATGGTCACCGGCGTGCTCGGCGACCAGGCCCGTTCCTCGGACGACGGGGAGCCCTCCGGCACCGCTGGCGTCCCGATGCTCGAGGTCCTGCGACGCCGCGGGCTGACCGACGTCGTCGCGGTCGTCACGCGGTACTTCGGCGGGGTCAAGCTCGGTGCCGGCGGACTGGTCCGGGCCTACTCGACTTCGGTGTCCGAGGCGCTCGACACGGCGGTCCTCGTCCGTCGCGAGGCCCTGACGCAGGTGCGCTTCGACGTCGACCACGCCGACGCCGGGCGGCTCGACAACGTGCTGCGCGACTGGGTCCGGCACCACCACGCGACGCTCGGCCCGACCGAGTACGGGCAGGCGGCGACCTTCGAGGTGTGGGTCCCCCACGAGGCGCTCGGCGCCCTGACGGCCGACCTCGCCGCCGCGTCGGCCGGTTCGCTCGAACCCGTCATCGGCGAGGAGCGGATCGTCGACGTCCGCGCCGGCTGACGTCCGCGCCGGCTGACGTCCCCGCGGACGCAATTCGCAGTTCCTGCACACCTCGGGCGTGTCTCCGCATCGGCGCAGAAACCTGCCGCGAACGCACGAACGCCCCGACTCGATGAGCCGGGGCGTTCGTCCTGCGGTGCACCCCCTCGGACTTGAACCGAGAACCCACTGATTAAGAGTCAGTTGCTCTGCCAATTGAGCTAGAGGTGCATGTTCCGGCTTCCGTGCCGCAACGGGAATCAACAATAGCATGGGTTTTGCGCGCCCACGACCACTCGCGGGCGCACGACGCGAACAGGAGCACCATGACCGACCGTCTCGTCCCCGGCGACACCGCCCCCGACTTCACGCTGCCCGACCAGGACGGCGTCGAGCACTCCCTCGCTGCCCTCCGCGGCAAGAAGGTCATCGTGTACTTCTACCCGGCGGCGTCCACCCCGGGCTGCACCACCGAGGCCTGCGACTTCCGCGACAACATGTCCTCGCTGCAGGCCGCCGGCTACGAGGTCCTCGGCGTCTCGAAGGACGAGCAGGCGAAGCTCAAGACGTTCCAGCACGAGCAGGCGCTGACCTTCCCGCTGCTGAGCGACCCCGACCTCGCCGTGCACAAGGCCTACGCGGCCTGGGGCGAGAAGAACAACTACGGCAAGATCGTCACCGGCACGATCCGGTCCACGATCGTGGTCGACGAGGACGGCACCGTCCAGCTGCCGCTCTACAACGTCAAGGCCACCGGGCACGTGGCGAGCCTGCGGAAGAAGCTCGGCCTGGTCTGAGGGCCGGCCATGCACTGGAGGCCCGGTGCCGGTTCCGAGAACCGGCACCGGGCCTCCAGTGCGTGGCGGACCAGACCGTCTACTCGGCCGGACGCGCGAGCGCGGCCGTCACCGACCGCGACAGCACCAGCGTGATGCCGAGCAGGGCCGGGACGAGCAGTACCCAGCCGACCGCGGCGACCCGGAAGACGCCCTGGAACGCCCCGATCGCGATGGCGCCCTGCAGGACCTGCCAGACGATGATGCCGGAGCGCACCCACGCCCGGCCCTGCCACAGGCCGTTCAGCAGCGCACCGAGCCAGAGCGCAGCGATGGCGACGAGGACCGTGAGGGCGATGCCGGAGGCGATGCTCGTGGCCGGGGCGACGACCAGTTCGACGACCAGGACGACGGTCACGACCACCAGCGCGAGGAACTCGAGGCCGACCACGGCGAGCAGCCCCAGCATCGCCGGCGACCGGCGCGCGACGGGTGCGGAGGGTTCGGTGTCGTTCGGGGTGTCGTCGTGCACAGTGATCCTCCAGCATCGGAACCCTTGATTTGGCCCTACCAGTATGGAACGATATTGGAGGTCGTTTGGACGGCACGATGTGGTGTGCGTCTCCCGTGGTTCATCGCTCCTCCCCCGAGCGTCTCGCGGGCGTCAGACACGCTTCCTGCGGACTCCTCCCCACAGTTGTCCCCTCCATGCCGCATGCATGGTCAGCGGTCCGATCCCCCGAACCACGGCCCCGGCCTGCCGTTCGAGCATCGACATCAAGGAGCACCACACATGGACTGGCGTGACAAGGCTGCCTGCCTCACCGCAGACCCCGAGCTCTTCTTCCCCGTCGGGAACACCGGGCCCGCCGTCGACCAGATCGAGAAGGCCAAGTCGGTCTGTGCGCGTTGCACGGTCACCGAGATGTGCCTGCAGTACGCACTCGAGAACAACCAGGACTCGGGTGTCTGGGGTGGTCTCAGCGAGGACGAGCGTCGTGCGCTGAAGCGTCGCGCCGCCCGCGCTCGCCGCGCGTCCTGACCCCGGTCGTCTGACACCACGACGCCCGTCGTCCCCTCGGGGGCGGCGGGCGTCGTCGTGCGTGCGGTGCGGGTTCTGCAGAACACCGGTGTTCACGCTTTGAACACCGGAACGCGGGTGTTCGACCGGTGAACACCGGTGTTTTGCGATCTCGAACCGCCGGGCGGCGTCAGGCGGCGGGGGCGGTCAGCCAGCGGAACGGGATGGTGATCGTCACCTCGGTGCCGCTGCCCGTCAGGGTGTGCCAGTCGATGGTGCCGCCGAGCTCGCCCTGGATGAGCGTGCGGACGATCTGCGTGCCGAGGCCCGAGCCGACCTTGCCCTCGGGGAGCCCGACGCCGTTGTCGCGGACCTCGATCTCCAGGTGGTCGTCGAAGCGGCGGGCGACGATCTCGACCTCGCCGTCACGGCCGTCCAGCCCGTGCTCGACGGCGTTCGTCACGAGTTCGGTGAGGCCGAGGGCGAGGGGCGTCGCGGCCTCCGACGGCAGCACCCCGAACTCGCCGGTCTTCTTCGGGTGCACGGTGGTGTTGTGCGACGCGGCGACCTCGGTCACCAGCTTGAGCACCGAGTCGAACACCTCGTCGAAGTCCACGGTCTGGCTGAGCCCGCTCGACAGGGTGTCGTGCACGACGGCGATGGCGGCGACGCGGCGCATCGCGTTCTGCAGCGAGGTCCGCGCTTCGTCCGAGTGCGTGCGACGCGCTTGGATCCGCAGCAGGGACGCCACCGTCTGCAGGTTGTTCTTCACGCGGTGGTGGATCTCGCGGATCGTGGCGTCCTTGGTGATGAGCTCGCGCTCCTGGTGCCGCAGCTCGGACACGTCGCGGCAGAGCACGATGGCACCGATGCGCTCACCGTGGTCGCGGAGCGGGATCGAGCGGAGCGACACCGTGACGCCCTTCGACTCGATGTCCGCCCGCCACGGTGCGCGGCCGGTGACGACGAGCGGCAGGGACTCGTCGACGTCGAGCTGGGCGCCGATGAGCTCGGTGGTGACCTCGGCGAGGGACTTCCGCTCGAGCTCGCCCTCGAAGCCCATGCGGTTGAACGCGCTCAGGCCGTTCGGGCTCGCGAACGTGACGATGCCGGCGGTGTCGAGACGCAGCAGGCCGTCGCTGGCACGGGGCGCACCACGACGGGGGCCCGCCGGTGCACCGAGGTCGGGGAAGTCACCGGTGGCGATCATGCCGAACAGGTCGTTCGCGCTCGCGGTGAAGTTGAGTTCCTGACGGCTCGGGGTCCGCATCTCGTCCTGGTTGGAGTGCCGGGTGACGACGGCGATCGGTCGCTCGGTGGTCTCGGCGCTCTTCGCGCTCAGGCGGCGGAGCACCGGGATCGCGCGGACACGGGTCGGGGTGTCCTCGTACCAGTCCGGTTCGGCGGAGTCGACGACCCGGGACCCGGCGAAGCTCTCGGTCACCTGGCCGCGCCACTCCTCGCGGATCTCCTGGCCGACGATGTCCCGGTAGAACAGCGTCGCCGCGGAGCTCGGCCGGGCGTGGGCGACGGCCACGAACGAGCCGTCCTCGGCGGTCGGGACCCAGAGCACCATGTCGGCGAAGGACAGGTCGGCGAGGAGCTGCCAGTCCCCCACGAGCAGGTGGAGCCACTCCACGTCTGCTTCCGAGGAACGGCCTTGCGCGAGGACGAGGTCACTGAGGGTCGACACCCAGCCAGTCTAGGTCCGCTGCCTTGTGGAGAACGTCGCCCTCTCCACAGGGTAGACCGGTGTGTATTTCGTATGTCGCACGCCCCATACGCTCGCTCCAACGACGGAAGGGGCAGGGGTGGCAGAGCAGGCACGCCGCATCGATCACGAGACGACGACGGCGCACCCACCGCCGCTGCGGATCGTCGAACCGGCGCCGGAGCCCGCCACGGTGACCGGTCCCCCGGACCCGGCGACGACCGCACGGGCGCTCGGGCTCTGCGTCGCCGAGGTGCTCACCGGCGCGCGGGAGGTCGACAGCATCGCCCGCTGGATCAGCGACGACGTGCAGCGCCACCTGCAGCAGCGCGCCGCGGTGGCAGCGCACGCCCGGGGCTCCGGTCGGCGGGCACGCGGACGCCCGGTGCTCCGGGTCGGCAGCGTGCTCGTCTGCCGCCCCGCGGCGGGCGTCGCCGAGGCGACGGTGGTCGTGCACGCGCGCAGTCACGCTCGAGCGGTCGCCATGCGGCTCGAAGAGCGACACGGACGGTGGCAGGCGACCGCGATCGGGGTCCTGTAGCCGGGGTGCGGACGGACGGGAGGCCCGGTGCCAGCTGGCACCGGGCCTCCCGTCCGTCGTCGGTCACGCTCGGTGAGCAGGAATGGTCGGGTCCCGAGACGGGACCCGACCATTCCTGCTCACGATGCGCTCGCGCGCGGACGCTAGTTCTTCTTGGCCGCCTGGCGACGCTCGGCGCGGTTGCTCGCCGCGGCCTGACCGGAGGCGGTGGCCGCGGTGCCGAACGCGGAGCCCTGCTCCGGCTCGGCGGCCGCTTCGGCCTCGGCCTGGGCGCGCTGCGCACGAGCGGTCGCGGCCTGCTCGAGGCGACCCTTCTCGTCGCGGACCTCGACCTCGCCGTCGATCGACGGTGCCGAGTACTCGAGGCCGGAGACCTCGTCCTCGCCGAGGCCCTTGGCCTCGATCACCGCGTTCTCGCCGTCGGACTGCACCTGGACCTCGAGGTTGAAGAGGTAGCCCACGGACTCCTCGCGGATCTGCCCCATCATCGTCTGGAACAGGGCGTAGCCCTCGCGCTGGTACTCGACCAGCGGGTCGCGCTGCGCCATCGCGCGGAGGCCGATGCCGTCCTTGAGGTAGTCCATCTCGTACAGGTGGTCGCGCCAGCGGCGGTCGATCACCGAGAGCACCACGCGACGCTCGAGCTCACGCATCGCCTCGTCGCCGAGGAGTTCCTCGCGCTGCTGGTAGGCCAGCTTGGCGTCGGAGAGGATCTCGCGGGCCAGGAAGTCACGCGACGCCTTGCCCTTCGAGCCGGCCTCGGTGATGACCTCGTCGATCGAGATCGAGATCGGGTAGAGCGTGCCGAGCTCGGTCCACATGGCGTCGAGGTCCCAGTCGTCCGGGGAGCCTTCGCCGGTGTGGCTGTCGATCACGTCGTCGATGACGGCCTTGAGGAACGACTGCGCGCGGTCGTGCAGGTCGTCGCCCTCGAGGATGTGGCGGCGGTCGCTGTAGATCGCTTCGCGCTGGCGGTTCAGGACGTCGTCGTACTTCAGGACGTTCTTGCGGATCTCGGCGTTGCGGCCCTCGACCTGCGCCTGGGCGGACCGGATCGCACGGCCGACGAGCTTGTTCTCGATCGCCAGGTCGTCCGGCACGTTCGAGCGGCCCATCAGGCTCTCGGCGGCACCGGAGTTGAACAGGCGCATCAGGTCGTCGGTCAGCGACAGGTAGAAGCGGCTCTCGCCCGGGTCACCCTGACGGCCGGAACGACCACGCAGCTGGTTGTCGATGCGGCGCGACTCGTGGCGCTCGGTGCCGAGCACGTACAGGCCGCCGACGGCGCGGACCTTGTCGCCCTCTTCCTCGACCTCGGCCTTGACGCGGGCGAACACGTCGTCCCACTCGGCCTCGTACTCGTCGGGGGTCTCGGTCGGCGACAGACCCTTGGCGTGCATCTCCTGCACGGCGAGGAACTCCGCGTTGCCACCGAGCATGATGTCGGTACCACGACCGGCCATGTTCGTCGCGACGGTCACGGCGCCGAAGCGACCGGCCTGGGCGACGATCGCGGCTTCACGTGCGTGGTTCTTCGCGTTGAGGACCTCGTGCTTGACGCCCTGCTTGGCGAGGAGCTTCGACAGGTACTCGGACTTCTCGACGCTCGTGGTGCCGACGAGGACGGGCTGGCCCTTCTCGTGGCGCTCCGCGATGTCCTCGGCGACCTGCTCGAACTTCGCCTTCTCGTTCTTGTAGACGAGGTCGGTCTGGTCGATGCGCTGCATCGGCTTGTTCGTCGGGATGGGCACGACGCCGAGCTTGTAGGTCGACATGAACTCGGCCGCCTCGGTCTCGGCGGTACCGGTCATGCCGGAGAGCTTCTGGTAGAGGCGGAAGTAGTTCTGCAGCGTGACGGTTGCGAGGGTCTGGTTCTCGGCCTTGACCTCGACACCTTCCTTCGCCTCGATCGCCTGGTGGATGCCCTCGTTGTAGCGGCGGCCCATCAGGATGCGGCCGGTGTGCTCGTCGACGATGAGCACCTCGCCGTTCATCACGACGTAGTCCTTGTCCTTCTTGAACAGGGCGACGGCCTTGATGGAGTTGTTCAGGAACGAGATGAGCGGGGTGTTCGCCGACTCGTACAGGTTCTCGATGCCGAGGTAGTCCTCGACCTTCTCGATGCCGGGCTCGAGGACACCGACGGTGCGCTTCTTCTCGTCGACCTCGTAGTCCTCGCCCGGGGTGAGGCGCTTGGCGATCGAGGCGAACTCGGTGAACCAGCGGTTGGCCTCGCCCGAGGACGGACCGGAGATGATGAGCGGCGTGCGGGCCTCGTCGATGAGGATCGAGTCGACCTCGTCCACGACGGCGAAGAAGTGGCCGCGCTGCACCATGTCGGAGGCCTGCCACGCCATGTTGTCGCGCAGGTAGTCGAAGCCGAACTCGTTGTTGGTGCCGTACGTGATGTCGGCGGCGTACTGCTCGCGGCGCTCGGCCGGGGTCTGGTTCGCGATGATGCAGCCGGTGGTCATGCCCAGCGCGCGGAAGACGCGGCCCATGATCTCGGACTGGTACGACGCCAGGTAGTCGTTGACCGTGATGACGTGCACGCCGCGCGACGGGATCGCGTTGAGGTACGCGGCGGTCGTCGCGACGAGGGTCTTGCCCTCACCGGTCTTCATCTCGGCGATGTTGCCGAGGTGCAGTGCCGCGCCACCCATGAGCTGCACGTCGAAGTGCCGCATGCCCAGGGTCCGCTTCGCGGCTTCACGCACGGCGGCGAACGCCTCGGGCAGGAGGTCGTCGAGGGTCTCGCCGTTGGCGTACCGCTCGCGCAGCTCCTTGGTCTCGTCGTGGAGTTCCTCGTCGGTGAGGCTCGAGAAGTCGTCCTCGAGGTCGTTGATGGCCGAGGCGTACGCCTTCAGCCGGCGGAGGGTTCGTCCTTCGCCGATGCGGAGGACCTTCTCCAGCACGTTTGCCACGTGAACTCCTTACGAGGTCGTCGCGCGCGACCTGCACGCCCGATCGACCAGTCATGCTAGCAACCCGCGAACCCACGGCGCTGTGAGCGGCGCGGCTGTCGCGGACACGGGTGTGCGCGGCCCGCGAACGGACCGCGCACACGGTGCGGGACCGGAGGCCCCGAGTCGGATCAGGCGATCGCGGCTGCGCGCTCCGCGTCGGTGTCGGCGTCGACCGCGGCCGGCGCCTGGCCGGCGGGCACCTCGTCGATGCCGATCACGCCGTAGTCCCAGCCCTTGCGTCGGTACACGACACTCGGACGGCGGGTCTCGGCGTCGAGGAACAGGTAGAAGTCGTGCCCGACGAGTTCCATGTAGTACAGGGCGTCGTCGACCGTCATCGGGGCGGCCTCGAAGACCTTGTGCCGGATGACGACCGGGCTGTAGACCTCGTTCTCGTCCTCGGCGGCCTCTTGATCGACGACCGGGACGGCACCGGTCGCGACGTCCTCGATGAGCTTGCCGTCGGCCGGGACGACGCCCATGCCGTCGAACCCGCTGCCGGCGGCCTCGGCGACGGAAGTGGGGCGGTGCCGGCCGTGGTGCACCTTGCGGCGGTCACGCGCCCGACGGAGGCGTTCCATGATCCGCGCGAAGGCGAGGTCGAAGGCGGCGTACTTGTCCGACGCCGCGGACTCGGCCCGTACGAGCGGCCCCGGTCCGATCAGCGTGAGCTCCACGCGGTCCTCGCCCTGGCTGCCGCTCGACTTCTCGTGGTGGCGGCTGATGCGCACCTCGAAGGCGAGGGCGCGGTCGGCGAGCACGTCGATCTTCTCGGACTTCTGTTCGACGTAGGTGCGGAAACGGTCGGTGACCCCGACGTTCCGGCCCGTGATCGTCACGTCCATGTGGCGGCTCCCATCCAGTGTCGGCGCGTCGCCTCCGTCCGGCGACCCGAACGCCTTGTCGCGAGGCTAGACCCGGCGCACCCTCGGCGTCACGGGGAGGCGGCGAGTCCGCCGGACACTCACCGGACACACAGCGGCCACCGGGTGTTCACCGAGCATCAGTCGTCGACGCTCGCCACGGCGACGCAGCGCACCACCCGACCGCCCGCCGCCCGCACCGCTCGGACGCCCTCGGCCATCGTGACGCCCGTCGTCACGACGTCGTCGACGAGCACGACGTCGCGGCCGTCGACACCGGTCGCCCGCAGGGTCCCGACGGTCGCGGCGACGCGTTCCACCGCCGACCGCTCCTTCTGCCCCGGTCCGGATCGCCGTCGTCCGGCAGGGGTCCGGCCGAGGCGCCCCGTGTGCCGGACACCACCACGGGCGAGCAGCAGCACCACCGGGTCGAACCCACGGCGTCGGGCACCCGCGCGGGACGGCGGCACCCGGAGCACCACGGTGCCGTCCGGGGCCGCGGCGAGCGCCGCGCGGACGAGGACACCGAAGCGGACGCCGAGCGGACGGGCGACGTCGACCCGGCCCCGGAGCTTGAGTTCGAGCACCAGGGTGCGGACCAGCCCCTCGTACTCGAAGGCCGCATCGAGCCGGACGCCGGCGACCAGCCGGACCCGCCGGGGCCGTGCGTCGAGCGCCGCGCGGCACGGTGGGCAGAGCGCGCGGTCCGGGCGGCCGCAGCCCAGGCAGGCGACGGGCAGGAAGAGCCCGAGCACGGCGAGCAGGGCGTCACGCCACGGGGTGGGGGCGTCGTCAGGGGGCATGCCCACGACTGTGGTGGTGACCGGACGACGGCGGTGGGCCGGCGTGCCGGACGGTGGACGGGCCTCCAGGCAGGGCGGGGTGTGGAGGACGGTGGCGTCAGCGCTGGACGCCGAGCACGTCGGCGGTGACGCCCGTCGAGTCCCAGCCGCCCCCGGTGGACTGCAGGACGTCGCCGCTCGACATCCGCAGCAGCAGCGCGCCGCCGCTGCCGCCGCTGATCGCGGTGGCGCGCCCGTCGGGCTTCGGCAGGGTGCTCGACTTGCCGCCGATGGTGGTGCGGACGATGTTCGGACCGGTCGGCGTCTGCCCGACCGAGGCGACGTCGGTGTCGTTCACCCACGTGGCGTCGACCGCGGTGCCGCTGGCGGCCTGCACCCGGACCGGGGCGCCGAACGAGGTCGGTGACCGGTCGGACCCGCGGATGATCGCCATCACGTACAGGCCGGGGCCGTCCGCGGTCTCGATGAGCGCGAGGGCCCTGGTGGAGTCGCGGGACACCTGGAACGACACGAGGTCGCCGCGCGGCAACGTGGTGCGCACCTGGTGGGGGTCGCCACCGAGGCCGTACGCGGTGATGTGACGGGTGTCGGACTGCTGCCCCACCCAGACGAAGCCGAGGTCGTCGACGGCGGGGGCGACGAGGTCCTCGCGGGCGTCGACGCGCAGGCGGTCCTTGCCGCGCACGACGACGACGCCGTCCCGGTTGCCGACGGCGGCGGTGGTGCCGGACGCCGACAGGGCGATCGAGGTCGGGTCGAGGCCGGCGATCGCGGCCCCGACGCCGCTGCCGAGCTCGGCGACCTTGCCGGTGCCCGAGGCGGCGTAGCCGACGACGCCGTCCTCGTCGACCAGGGGGCGGGGGTCGACGTCGGGGTTCTGCTGGGCGTCCGCTCCCCCGGAGTCCGGCACCGACAGCGTCGCTCCCTCGATCGTCATCGAGACCGACGAGATGGTGGCGACCGAGGCGAGGGACTTGCTGAGCTGTTCGCGCATCCGGACCTTGTCGACCGTGCTCGCACGCAGGGCGTCGCTCGACAGGTCGACCAGCGCGGTGCCGCTGTCGATCGTCACCGCGTTGAGGGACAGCTGGGTGCCCTCCGGGAACGACGAGACGACGGCGCCCTTCAGCCAGTCGGCGGGGCCGGCGAGCAGGGCGCTGGCGATGCGGGTGCTGGTGGAGGACCGAGCGAGGAACCAGCGCTGGTCGGGCACCAGGAAGCGGTAGGTCGGGTCGTAGAAGTACAGGGCGTGCGACTGGAACACCGACTCGAAGCTGACCGGCGAGAGGATGATGCCGTCCGGGGCGTAGGCGATGCGCCACTCGCCGTCCTCGCGGACGAACTGGAACGTCAGCGTCGACGAGGTCGGGCGGACCGCCTGGGTGTACTCCCCGTCGGAGTCGACCGTGGCACTGGCCGTCATCGTGTAGGTGAGCTCGCGGTCGTCGGCGCGCTCGACGGTGCCGCTGCCGTCCCGGATCGTGACGCCCTGCCGGGGGTTCCACCGCTGGGCGAAGTCGGCGGCCAGGAACTGCCGGGCGATCGCGTAGTTGTCCTGGGCGCCGGTGGCGGCGGCGATGAACCCGCGGAGGATCGCCGTCTGGTCGGACCCGGTGATCGGCTTGTCCGGCCGGAAGTCGACGCCCGAGAGCGACTCGTCCTTGATGGTCTGCCCGGTGCGCACGGCACCGTCGGTCGGGATGGCCGCACAGGCGGTGACCGCGAGCAGGCTGACCGCGGCGAGCGCGACGGCGAGGACGTGGCGGATCCGGTGGCGCATCAGGACTCCTCTCGCACGGCGCGGGGGCCGTCGTACGACTCGTCGAGCTCGGGCAGCGGGATGGCCGAGGTGGCGGTGGTGCCCTGCTCGTTGCGGGGCAGGGTGAGCACGAACGTCGATCCCTCGCCCGGTCGGGACCACACGTCGATGCGTCCGCCGTGGAGCTTCGCGTCGCCGAGGCTGATCGCGAGGCCGAGGCCGGTGCCACCGATGGTGCGCTTGCGGCTCGGGTCGGCCCGCCAGAAGCGGTCGAACACCCGTGCGGCGTCCTCCGGCGGCATGCCGACGCCCTGGTCGCGGACGGCGATGGCGACGGTGCGTGCGTCGCTGTCGACGACGACCTGCACGGGCTTCGCGTCGCCGTGCTCGATGGCGTTGCCGACGAGGTTGCGCAGGATCCGTCGGACCCGCTTGGCGTCGAGCCGCATCGTGGTGTGGCCGCCGGGGGTCGCGAGCTGCAGGTCGATGCCGGCGCGTTCGGCCAGCGGGCGGAACTCCTCGACGATGTCCGCGGCGAGGGAGGCCGGCACGACGGGTGCGGTGTCGAGCTGCACCGCCTGGGCGTCGTACCGGGAGATCTCGAGCAGGTCGGCGAGGAGCATCTCGAAGCGCTCCACCTGAGCGTGCAGGAGCTCGGCGGACCGGCCGACCGACGGTTCGAACGCGTGTCGGGAGTCGTAGAGCATGTCGCCGGCGAGCCGGATGGTGGTGAGCGGGGTCCGGAGCTCGTGCGACACGTCGGACACGAACCGCTGCTGCACGCGGGAGAGCTCGGCGAGCTGGGTGATCTGGCGGCTGACCGCCTCGGCCATCCCGTTGAAGCTCCGTGCCAGGGTCGCCAGGTCGTCCTGGCCGCGCACCGGGATGCGCTCGTCGAGGCGCCCCGCGGCGATCTTCCGGCTCGTCTCGGCGGCACCGCGGATCGGCACGACGACGAGCCGGACGACGAGCGAGGTGACCAGGGCGATGAGCACCATGAGCGCCACACCGCCGATCGAGAGCGTCTGGGAGACGAAGTCCAGGGTCTGCTGCGCGTCGGAGAGGTCGTAGACCAGGTAGAGCTCGTACTGGCCGGCGCTCGGGATCTGCAGCGTGGACCCGACGGCGAGCCCCGGCACCCGGCGCCCGTCGTCGTCGAGTTCGACGGGCTGCAGGCTGAGCCGACCGGTGTTCTGCGCGACCTCCTTGCGCAGGGCATCGGTGATCACCGCGTCCGGGAAGTCCTGGCTGGCGATGGTCTGCAGCGTCTGCGGCGTGGACTGGTCCGGGCTCCGCTCGATGGCGATGCTCGTGCCGCCCGGACTCGTCGTGTTCGACAGGATCGCCTGCTGCGCCTCGTTCTGCAGGGTCTCGAGCTCGGACTGGTTGTTGTCCTCGGCCGCCGTCGCCGCGTCGAAGATCCCCTGGGCGACGATGGTGGCCCGTGCGGACTCGGACTCGATCTGGTCGCGGCGCTGCGAGTAGACGTTCGTCGAGATGCTCACCATGACCGCGGTGCCGATGATCCCCACCGCGAGCCCGGTCGTCATCACGGTGATGGCGACCGAGCGGAACATGAGCGAGCGCCGCCACAGGTAGGCGATCGGACGCCAGGCGCGTCGGAGCCAGCGCCGCATCCGGCGACGGCTGCGGTCGACGACGCCGATCGAGACGGTGGTGCTGCCGGCCCCACCGGCACCGCCGGACCCACCGGCGCCGGTGGCCCGGCCGGCGCCGCCGACCCGGCCCGAGCGTGCCGAGCCCGGCGGGCGCGTCGAGGGCGGCACGGTGCTCAGGCTCCTCCGGCGCGGTACCCGACGCCGCGGACCGTGGTGACGGTCTTCGGGTTGTCCGGGTCGTGCTCGATCTTCGCGCGGAGCCGCTGCACGTGCACGTTCACCAGACGGGTGTCCGCCTTGTAGTGGTAGCCCCAGACCTGCTCGAGCAGCATCTCGCGGGTGAACACCTGGTTCGGCTTCTCGGCGAGCGCCCGGAGCAGGTCGAACTCGAGCGGCGTGAGCGCGATCACGGTGTCGCCGCGGCGCACCTCGTGCCCGGCGACGTCGACCGTGACGTCGCCGACGTGCAGCACGGTGGCGTCGGACGCGCTCGGCCGCAGGCGGGTCCGGATGCGCGCGACGAGCTCCTTCGGGTTGAAGGGCTTCACGACGTAGTCGTCGGCACCGTTCTCGAGCCCGAGGACGACGTCAGCGGTGTCGCTCTTCGCCGTGAGCATGATGATCGGCGTGCCGCTCTCGGCACGGATGCGCTTGCACACCTCGATGCCGTCGATGCCGGGCAGCATGACGTCGAGCAGGACGAGGTCCGGCTTGGTGGCGTGGAACGCGTCGACGGCGTCGTTGCCGTCGGCGCTGAACTCGGGTTCGTACCCCTCGGAGCGGAGCACGATGCCGATCATCTCGGAGAGGGCCTGGTCGTCGTCGACGACGAGGATGCGCGGTGTCATGTGATCTGGACTCCGGGTGGCGTGCGGGTGCCGTGGTCGGCACGTGTCCCCACACGATAGCCGAGGCCCCGCCGCGCCGGGTTTTCCGCCAGGATGGGTGTGGACCGTGCATCGCTGGCTCGGTCCGACACGACGAGGGGGCTGGAGTCATGTCCGATTGGCACACACCGGGCGGTGGGCAGCAGGGTGCGCCGACGCCGCCGGCGTCCGGACCGGCGCAGGGACCAGGACCCCAGCCTGGAGGCCCGCCCCGCTTCTCCGTGCCGCCGCAGCCCGCCCCGGGGCCGGGTCCGGGGCGACCGGGCGGTCCGTCCGGTGGCTCGCGTCCGGTGATCCCGCTGCGCCCGCTCGGTCTCGGGGACATCCTGGCCGGGGCGTTCACGGTCTTCCGCCGGAACGCCCGCGTGCTGCTGCTCTGGAGCGTGCTGCTGAGCGGTGTGCTCGGCCTGCTCTCGACGCTGGCCAGCACCTTCGGGCAGCAGGCGTTGCAGTCGCGGATGTTCTCGGCCCTCGACGGCGGCAGCGGTGCCGACTCGGTGGTCGCTGGCACGCTGACGCTCACGGCACTGCTCTCGGTCGTGCTGCCGTTCCTCGCCTACCTCGGTCGCGGGTTCCTGGTGGCGCCGGTCGCCGCGGACACCGGGCAGCGGGTCCTCGGCCGTCGCGCCACGTTCCGGGGGCTGTGGGCGCTGCTCGCCGGCCGCCGGTGGTCCGTCGTCGCGTGGATGCTCGTGCAGATCGGGGCCGGTGTGGTCCTCGCGCTCCTGGCCGGGCTCGTGTTCTTCGGGGTGTTCGCGGCCATGGGCGCCGCCGACTCCGGCACCGGGTGGTTCGTGCTGGCGCTCGTGCTGTTCGTGCTCGGCATCGGTGTCGTCGTCGTGTGGCTCGCCACGCGCTTCGTGCTCACCGTCCCGACCATCGCGCTCGAGGGCCGGCCGGTCTTCGCCGCGGCCGCCCAGTCGTGGCGCCTGACCCGCGGGGCCTTCTGGCGGACCTTCGGCATCCTGCTGCTCGTCCAACTCATGTTCGGGTTCGCGGCGTCCATCGCGTCGATCCCGCTCACCATCGGCGCCGTGCTCGTCGGGGGCACCTTCGACCCGCTCGGGCAGACGGGCGGCACGTCGGGAGCCGGCACCGGTGCGGTCATCGCCATCGTCGTCGGCAGCCTGCTCGCGATCGCGGTGCAGTGCATCACCGACGTGCTGAGCGCCTCGATCACGACGTTCCTCGCCATCGACCGGCGGATCCGCACCGAGGCGCTCGACCAGCGGATCGCGTCGCACCTGGACTCCGGGCAGCCGACCGACCCGTTCGCCCCGTCCGAGCCCGTCGCACGCCCGCCGTGGCCGCCGCAGCAGCAGTGGGGTGTCCAGCAGTGGCAGGCGCAGCAGCAGCAGTGGCCGGGGCAGCAGCAGTGGCAGCCGGCCCAGCAGCAGCCGTGGCAGCCCGGTCAGCAGCAGCAACCCTGGCAGCCCGGCCAGCAGCAGCAACCCTGGCAGCCCGGCCAGCAGCAGCCGTGGCAGCAGGGTCCGGGCCAGGCGCCGCCGAACGGCTCCGCGTGACGGCGGTCGACCCGGACGAAGCGCGTCGCCTGCTCGAGCGCGAACTCGAACGGTCCGCCTACGACGGCGCCCGGCCGACGTGGTGGGACCGTGCCTCGCGCTCCTTCCTCGACTGGCTCGGGTCGCTCCGCGCCGACGGCATCGACTCCCCCGCTGCGGCCCGCACCGCGCTGGTGATCGCGATCGTGGTCCTCGTCGCGGTCGTCGTGCTCGTCATCGTCGCCCGCGGACTCCCCCGCCGACGCGCGCGGGCCGGTGACGGTGACACCGGCGGGGTGTTCGACGCCGACGACCTGCGCTCCGCCCGGGAACTCCTCGAAGCGGCCCAGGCCGCCGTCCGTCGCGCCGACTGGTCGGCAGCGGTGCTCGACGGGTTCCGCGCGATCGCCAGGGGCCTCGGCGAGCGCGACCTGGTGCCCGACGTGCCCGGAGCCACCGCGCGGACGATCGCCGCACGGGGCGCCGTGCCGTTCCCCGCATCCGCCGGTGCACTCGATGCAGCAGCGACCGCCTTCGACGCGGTCCGGTACCTCGGTGCCGAGGCCGACGAAGCCGCGGCCCTGCGCGTGCTCGACACCGAGCGGACCGTCCGGCAGGCCCGGCCCGCCCGGGCCGAGGGACCGGTGGTGCCGGCATGACGACCGACACCGCCACGCGGACGAGCGCCGGACCGACTCCTGCTCGGGCTCCGGCTCCGGCTCCGGCTCCGGCCGAGGGACGCCGGTTCCGCATCGGGTTCTGGGTCGCGATCGTCCTGGTCGGCGTCCTGCTCGCCGCGCTGACCGCCCTCGTGCAGGGCACCGACCCGGACGCACCGCGCGCACTCGACCCGACCTCGACGACGGCCAGTGGTTCGGCCGCGCTCGTCCGGGTGCTCGAGCAGCGGGGCACCGCGGTCTCCGTCACCGACACCGTCGACGGCGTCGGCGGGATCGACGGCGGCACGGTGTTCATCGACGACGCCGACGGCGCGCTCGACCCCGCCGTCGCGGAACGCATCGCCCGCACGGCCCGGCACGTCGTGGTCGTCGGCGCGAGCGGCGCCGGCCTCGATGCGCTGCTCGGGTTCCCGGTCGACCCGCCCGCCCAGATCGACGGCGACGCCACCGTCTCGACGGCCTCGTGCGGGATCCCGGCGGCGGCCTCGGCGACGCGGGTGACGACCGCCGGCTCCGGGTACACCGTGGACGACGCGACCGCCGAACGGTGCGCGCCGACGGGCGAGGGCGGCTCCCGGGTCTGGGGCCTCGTGCGCACCACGACCCCGGGCGGTGACGTCACCCTGCTCGGCACGACCTCGGCGTTCCGGAACGACACGATCGCCACCGCCGGGAACGCCGCGCTCGCCCTCGGGCTGCTCGGCGCCGACGAGCGACTCGTCTGGTACACCCCGGCCGTCGGCACCCCCGACGCCGCACCGACCCTCGGCGAGCTCGCCCCGCCGTGGGTCCCGAGCGCACTCGCACTGCTCGCCCTCGTCGCCGTGGCGGCCGGTGTCTGGCGGGGCCGACGGCTCGGCCCGCTCGTCGTCGAGCGGTTGCCCGTCGTCGTCCGTGCTGCCGAGACCACCGAGGGTCGCGCCCGCATGTACGCCCGCACCCGTGACCGCACCCACGCCCTCGACACCCTGCGCGTCGCCGCCGTCCGCCGCATCGGCCGGATGCTCGGACTTCCCCGATCGGCACACGTCGACGAGGTCGTCCGGACCGCGGCCCAGGCCACCGGCATCCCGCACACCCGTGTCGGCGCCGTGCTCGTCGGTGGGACCACCGACGACGACCGTGCGCTCGTCGACGGCACCGCCGCGCTCGACGACCTCGAACGCGCCGTCCGCCGGGCGACCTCCGGTGACCGACCGACCTCCGACCCCGACCGACCAGGAGCACGACCGTGACCGACCTGCCCCCTGCCACCACCGAGCACACCGCACCGGAGCACGACCCCACGACCGCGGCCGGGTCCGACCTGCGCGACGCGTTCGGCCGGGTCCGCACCGAGGTCGCCAAGGCCGTCGTCGGCCAGGAGGGCGCGGTCTCCGGCATGATCGTCGGACTCCTCGCACAGGGGCACGTGCTGCTCGAGGGCGTCCCCGGTGTCGCGAAGACCCTGCTCGTCCGCAGCCTCGCCGCCGCGATGACGCTCGACACGAAGCGCATCCAGTTCACGCCGGACCTGATGCCCGGCGACGTCACCGGGTCGCTCGTCTACGACGCCTCGACCGGCACGTTCCCGTTCCGCGAGGGCCCCGTCTTCACGAACGTCCTGCTCGCCGACGAGGTCAACCGCACGCCGCCGAAGACCCAGTCGGCCCTGCTCGAGGCGATGGAGGAACGCCAGGTGAGCGTCGACGGCGACGCCCGGGCCCTGCCCGACCCCTTCTTCGTCGCCGCGACGATGAACCCGATCGAGTTCGAGGGCACCTACACGCTGCCCGAGGCGCAGCTCGACCGGTTCCTGATGAAGTTGACGCTCGACATCCCACCGCGCGACGTCGAGTGGCAGGTGCTCCGGCGCCACGCCGACGGGTTCGTCCCGCGCGACGTCCGGTCGGCCGGCATCACCCCGGTGGTCGGCGTCGACGAGGTCGTCCGTGCGCAGCGTGCCGTCCGCGGCGTCGGGGCCCGCGACGACGTGCTCGCGTACATCGTCGACCTCGCCCGGGCCACCCGGCAGGCACCGTCCGTCCGCGTCGGGGTGAGCCCCCGCGGAGCGACGGCACTGCTCGCGGCCGCCAAGGCCTGGGCCTGGCTCACCGGCTACGACGCGATCACCCCGGACCACGTGCAGGCCATGGCCCTGCCGGTCTGGCGGCACCGCCTGCGGGTCGCCGCCGACGCCGAGCTCGAGGGCGTCGGTGCCGACGGCGTGCTCCAGCAGGTGCTCGAGCAGGTGCGGGTGCCGATCTAGTGGCGGTCTCCGGCCGGTTCGTCGCGCTCCTCGCCGTCGCCCTCGTGCCCACCGTGCTGCTCGGCAGCGGGTGGGCCGGTCTGGCGTGGGTCGGGGTGGTGCTGCTCGCCGCGGCGCTCGACGTCGTGCTCGCCGCCGACCTGCGACGGGTCCGCGTGGAGCGGCGGATGCCCCGGCTCGCTCGACGCGACAGCACCGCGGACGGCACCCTCGTGCTCGCCAACGACGGCTCCCGGACGGTCCGCGGTGTGGTCCGTGACATGTGGGAGCCGTCGGCCGGCCACCGTCCCCGTCGGATCCGGATGACGGTCCCCGCCGGGGAGCGACGGACGGCCCGGATGCGCTTCACACCGTTCCGTCGTGGTCGACGCAGCAGCACCGGGGTCGCCGTGCGGTCCTTCGGTCCCCTGGGCCTCGCGGCACGGCAGCGGGTCGTCGCAGCACCGGGCGAACTCGTCGTGACGCCGCCGTTCCGCTCGCGGCGGCACCTGCCGTCACGGTTGGCACGGCTCCGCGAACTCGACGGCGAGACCACGCTGCAGCTCCGCGGGCACGGCACGGAGTTCGACTCGCTGCGCGACTACGTGCGCGGCGACGACGTGCGGTCCATCGACTGGCGCGCCACCGCGCGGCGGCAGGACCTCGTCGTCCGCACCTGGCGACCGGAACGCGACCGGCGCGTCGTCGTCGTGGTCGACGCGGGCCGGGCGGGTGCCGGCCGCGTCGCCGACGAACCCCGACTCGACACCTTCATCGAGTCGGCGCTGCTCCTCGGTGCCCTCGCTGCCGCCGCCGGTGACCGCGTCGACCTGGTGGTCCTCGACGACACGGCACACGATCGCGTGCACGGTGCCACCCGCACCGACGTCGTGCAGCGCTTCGGCGAGGCACTCGCGATGGCCGAACCCGGGCTCGCCGCGACCGACTGGGCATCCGTCCCCGCGCTCGTCGACTCGATCACGACCTCGCGCGCCATGGTCGTCCTCGCCTCGAGCCTCGACTCCGTCGGCGCCTCGGGCGACCTGCTCGCCGTACTCCCGCGGCTGTCCCGACGGCACGCGGTCGTCGTGACGAGCATCGAGGACCCGGCCGTCCAGCGGATGGCGCGCGGCGGGGTGGACCCGGCCACGGCGATCCGCACGGCGCGGGGCGGAAAGGTGCCGGGCCTCCCGACCGGCGCGGAGCGCGACGTCTACCGACGCGCGGCCGCCGAACGCACCCTGCTCGACGCGGACGGTGCGGCCGACGTCGCACGGCGCTCCGGCGCCGAGGTCGTGCGCGGCGCACCGGCGGACGTCCCGCCGCTCGTCGCGGACGCCTACATCCGGGCGAAGGCCACCGGCCGGCTCTGAACCGGGGCAGGCCCTAGCCGGCCACCAGGGCGGTGGAGCCGCGCTCGAACTCCTCGAGGTCGCCGCGCTCCCCCGCTCGGTACGCGCGGCCGCCGAGCACCCACTGGTAGGCGAGCACCGCGACCAGGGCGAGGGTGCCGATGCCGATCTTGATCGGCCACGGCCAGTCCTGCCGCGTCACCACGCCCTCGACGATGCCGGACAGCAGCAGGGTCAGGGTCAGACCGATCGCGATGGTGATGAGCGCACGGCCGTCCTCGGCGAGGGCCTGGGCGCGCGTGCGTCCGGGCCCCGGCGCCACCCACGACCAGAAGATCATCAGCCCCGCACCGCCAGCGAGGAACACCGAGTAGAGCTCGAGCTGCCCGTGCGGGGAGATGTAGAGGAAGAAGTCGGCCAGGCGCCCCTGGGAGTGCATGATCGCCGCGGAGACCCCGAGGCTGACGGCGTTCTGCATGATCGAGAACGGCACGAAGACCCCGGTGATGCCGAACGCCACCATCGTCGCGGCGATGTAGGCGTTGTTCGTCCAGACCTGCGCGGTGAAGGCCCCGAGGCCACGGTCGGAGTAGTAGTCGACGAAGTCCTGCGTGGCGTAGCGGCGCAGGGCCTCGTCGCTGCCGAACGTCGCCGTCGCACCGGGGGTGGTCGTGATCCAGACGGCGACGATCGCCCCGATCGCCACCGTGGCGAGCGCGACCCAGATCGTCACCCAGCGGATCCGGTAGAGCGCCGCGGGCAACTGCCGCGTGAAGAACAGGGCGACGGCGGTCAACGGGTCGACGGGCGTGCCGGTGAAGCGCAGACGGGCGCGGAACAGCGTCAGCGAGAGCCGGTCGCCGGTCACGGTGCGCGGTGCGGCGCCCCGGATGCGGGCGAGGTCGGTCGCGGCCTCCTGGTAGCCGGCGACGAGCCGATCGACGTCCGCGCCGGACCGGTGCCGGGCACGCGCCAGACGGTCGAGCTCCTGCCACCGGTCACGGTGCACCTCGGTGTAGGCATCCAGGTCCACGTGTTCCCCCTCAGGTCGCGCGATCTCCGACAGAATGATCCCATGCCGAAGCCCCGCACGCCGCGTGACCTCGCCGACGCCCGGTTCTCGCGCGACCTCGACGAGACCGCCGACGAGCTGGTGGTGGGCGAGGGCGTCGCGCTCGACGTCCAGCCCGCCGGACTCGTGCTGCGGCTCGCGGCCGCGCTGCTGGACGGCCTGTGCGTCCTCGTCCTGTTCGTGCTCGCGCTGTTCGGCGTCTGGCGGCTCTGGCCGAGGGGACTCGAGCCGGCCTGGGGTGCTGCGCTCAACATCGTGCTGCTCGTCGTCGTGCTCGTGCTGGTGCCCGCGGCGGTCGAGACCGTGACGAAGGGGCGGAGCGTCGGACGGTTCGCCACCGGCACCCGGGTCGTCCGGCTCGACGGCGGCGCGATCGGGTTCCGGCACGCCTTCACCCGGTCGCTCGTCGGCCTGTTCGAGCTCTGGATGACGTTCGGCTCGGTCGCCCTGCTCGTCGCGCTGTTCGGCAGTCGGCCGCGGCGCCTCGGCGACCTGCTGGCGGGCACGATCGTGCAGCACGAGCGCCTGCCGAAGCAGCGGGACCCCGAGGTGCTGCTGCCCCCGGAGCTGACGGCCTGGGCCGGCGTCGCGGACGTCTCGGCGCTGCCGCAGCGGTTGGAGAACCGCCTCGGTGCGTTCTTCCGCGGGGCTGCGCTGATGCGCCCAGAACTGCGCGAGGCGGCGGCGCAGACCCTGGCGGCCGAGGTGTCCGCGTTCGCGCACCCGGTGCCGCCCGTCCCGCCCGAGGTCTTCCTGGCCGGGGTCGTCGTGCTGCGGCGTCGTCGGGACGTCCGGGCGCTGGGTGCCCGCGCGGAGCTGCTGACCGCCGCGGGCGCGACCGCGGCGGCGCCCCCGCCGGGCTTCCCGCGCTGACGCGCACCGCGGCGCCCGGGCTGCTCGCAAGACACCGGTGTTCGCACTCCGAACACCCGCGTGCGGGGGTTCAACGTGCGAACACCGGTGTTCAGCGGAAGCGGGCAGCCCCGCCGCGCTCAGTAGCGGTAGTGGTCCGGCTTGAAGGGACCCCCGACGGGCACACCGATGTACGCCGCCTGCTCCGGACGCAGCGACGTCAGCTGCACCCCGAGGGCGTCGAGGTGCAGGCGCGCGACCTTCTCGTCCAGGTGCTTCGGCAGCACGTACACGCCGGTCGGGTACTCCTCGGGCCGGGTGTGCAGCTCGATCTGCGCGAGCACCTGGTTCGTGAACGAGTTGCTCATCACGAACGACGGGTGCCCGGTCGCGTTGCCGAGGTTCATGAGCCGGCCCTCGGACAGCACCAGCATCGACCGACCGGTCGGCAGCCGCCACTCGTGCACCTGCGGCTTGATCTCGACCTTCGAGATGCCGGGCAGCGCCTCGAGCCCCGCCATGTCGATCTCGTTGTCGAAGTGCCCCACGTTCGCCACGATCGCCAGGTGCTTCAGCCCGAGCATCTCGTCGACCCCGACCACGCCCAGGTTGCCGGTGCACGTGATGACCATGTCGACGGTGTCGACGACGTCCGCCAGGCGCGCGACCTGGTAGCCGTCCATCGCGGCCTGCAGCGCGCAGATCGGGTCGACCTCGCTGACGATGACGCGGGCGCCCTGCCCGCGGAGCGCCTCGGCCGCACCCTTGCCGACGTCGCCGTAGCCGACGACGAAGGCGACCTTGCCGCCGATGAGCACGTCGGTGGCCCGGTTCAGGCCGTCGGGCAGCGAGTGCCGGATGCCGTACTTGTTGTCGAACTTCGACTTCGTCACCGAGTCGTTGACGTTGATCGCCGGGAACTTCAGCTCGCCGTTCCGGAACAGCTCGTACAGACGGTGGACGCCCGTGGTGGTCTCCTCGGTGACGCCCTGGATGTCGGCCGCGATGCGGGTCCAGCGGTCCGACGAGGTCTCGAGCGACCGCGCGACGGTGTCGAGCACGATCTTCCACTCGGTGCTCGCGTCCGGCTCGGCGACCGGGGCGGCACCGGCCGCCTCGGCGTCGGCACCGGTGTGCACGAGCATCGTGGCGTCGCCGCCGTCGTCGAGGATCAGGTTCGGTCCGGTCCAGTCGGCACCCGCCGCGGCGGCCTCGTCGCTCCAGTCGAAGATGCGGCTGGTGCACCACCAGTACTCCTCGAGCGTCTCGCCCTTCCACGCGAACACCGGGACGCCGGCGGGGGCGTCCGGGCTGCCGGTGGGTCCGACGGCGACGGCGGCCGCGGCTTCGTCCTGGGTGGAGAAGATGTTGCAGCTGGCCCAGCGCACCTGCGCGCCGAGGGCGACGAGGGTCTCGATGAGCACCGCGGTCTGCACCGTCATGTGCAGGGACCCGGCGATGCGCGCGCCGGCGAGCGGCTGCGACGCGGCGAACTCGTCACGCAGGGACATCAGGCCCGGCATCTCGTTCTCGGCGAGGCGGATCTGGTGCCGGCCGGCCTCGGCGAGGGACAGGTCGGCGACGCGGAACGCAGCAGCGGTGCGGGTTTCGGTGGGCATGCCCACCAGTCTTCCATGCCGGGAGGCGCGGATCACCAGCCGATCCCGGTCACGTTCCCCGGGCCTCCAGACCGACCCCCGCACCCAGGTCGCGAACGTGAGCCGTCAGTCGGCGTCGCGCGGGAGCGGCTCGCGCCGCACCACCTGCCAGCCGCGCGGGACGCGCAGGGAGGCAGCGTGCCGGGCGCAGAGGTCGTAGCCGTGCGGCTCGACCCGGGTCGACAGCGGACCGACGACCACCATGGAGTCGCCGTAGTCGTACGTCAGGGTCGACGAAGCGCTGTTGGCACACGCCACCTTGCTGCAGATCCGCACGTCCATCTCGACAGGGAGCCTAGCGGAGCGTCCGGCGCGCACCCGTCCCCGCGTACGATGTGGGGATGCGTCGGAAGCCTCGCCTCGTCACCCCGGTCGACCGCGGTCGGGGGCGCTCCCGGCACGGCCGCGGTGGGCGCTCGAGCGTCACCGGGCCCGAGCTCGCGCCGATCATCACCCGCGCCGAGGCGTTCGACCGGATCGTCGGCGACAGCGCGCACTACCTGCTCGGTCTCTGGCCCGAGGAGCTCTCCGGCGTCGTGTTCCAGGTGGCGGACATGCCGAGCGACACGACCCTGCCGGACGAGATGCCGCGCTGGCGGATCGACCGTGACACCCGCCGCGTGACCGTCTTCCGGATCCCGGTCGAGCGGGTGAACCGGAGCCCCGAGAAGGACGACTCGGACCGCCGCATCATCATCGAGACCGCGGTGTTCCGCGCGGTCGGCGAGCTGATCGGCAAGGACCCCTGGGACCTGGCACCGGACCGCTACCGACACTGGTGAGCCGGGCGGACCGCGCCGGCCCGTCGTGCCGCCGGCGCCGGGCTGACCGCGCCCGGCGTCAGGGGTAGACGCGGACCGGGGTGGAGACGTCGGTCGCCGGACGCACCGGGAACCCGGCGATGCCGTCGGCCCCGCGGTAGGTCACGCCCGCGACGATGCCCTCCGTACCGGTCAGCGTGAGCTGCTTCGCGGTCTGCACCGGGAGCGTCACGGTCGCACCGGACAGGATCTTCAGCGTGCGCCGCTCGTCGCCCGACCGCACCGTGACGGAGCGGTCCTGGCGGGTGGGGTTCACGAAGTTCAGCCGCACGCCCTCGCCCGGGGCGATGGCGGTGATCGTCCGGTCGCCCAGCGGCTCGGCCGAGGCGAACCACCCGAGGTCGGTGCCGCTGCTGGCACCGTCGGTCGGCGTCGTGGTGCGTGCACCGGTGACGACCGGCTCGGTCGAGGTGACGGTGAACGAGTACCGGCCGTCCGGGAAGTCGTCGAGCGCGACGTCGGTGACGACCCCGGGCTCGGCGGTGGCGTTGACGGTCGTGCCGCCGCCGTCGGCCGTGCTGATGCCGAGGGTGACGCGGGCCGACTTCGTGCCGGGGACGAACAGCCGGACGATCGGCGCCGCGTCGGCCGTGTCGTCGCCGCGCTGGGCGGCCTGCGCGTCGGCGAGGGCGACGGCGGGGATCACCTGCGAGCGGGACGGGGCCGCTCCACCGGAGACGATGTCGTAGCCGCCCGGGGTGAGGGTGCGGACGACGGACTCCTGCATGTGCGCGACGATCTGGCCGCCGGACGACGTGACGTGCACGACCGTCGAGGCGGCGTCGGACACGAAGCCCGACAGCGGGACGACCTTCTGCGTGTTCGGCGCGACGACGATGCCGGTGGTCCCGGGCGCGCTGACCGTCCCCGAGCCGTCGAAGATCGTCAGGTCGACCGTGGCGTTCACGTCGGTCGGGTTCGAGAGCGTGACGAGGCTCGTCCGACCGGTCTCAGTCGAGCCGCCGACGAGCCACGTGGACTGGGTCGGGTCGTCGCACGAGGCGGCGCCCGCCCCCACCAGGTCGCCGCTCGAGACACTCTGGAAGCTGCTGCCCGCGACCTGCGGCGTCGTCTCACCAGCGGGGGCCGTCAGGAGCCGGGGGTCGCTGCCGCCGGTGGTCGAGGAGTCGAGCGAGGACCGCTCGACCGTCGAACCGGTCGTCGCCGTCGCGACGGTCGCGGTGCCGACGGTGCTCGCCTGCGTCGCGTCGTTGCCGGCGTCGTCGGACAGGCGCAGCGCACTGCCGGCGCAGACACGCTCGGCGGCCGCGGGGACCGGCGTGACGGTGCGCCCGGCCGGTCGACCCGGTTCGGACTCGGTGCCGATGGCGTGCGCCGCGGTGACGGCACCCGCGGCGACGACGACGGCGACGGCCGTGGCGGTGCCGCGGACGATCCAGCGCCGGACCGAGGAGGGGTTGGTGCTCATTCGTCGCGCTCCTCGTCGAAGGTGGTGGCGGGTTCCTCGGCCTCGATGACGTTCGAGGTGGCACGGCGGCGGCGCGGGGCCGTCGGGACCGCGAGGAGTGCTGCGGCGCCGAAGACCACGCCGAGCACGACGAGGTACAGCACGTGGGTGGCCTGGGTCGCCGCGGAGCCGGAGCGGGTGCGGTCGACCTCGCCCTCGTAGTGGAACAGCTGGCCGTTCGTGGTCTCGCCGATGCTCGTGAAGAGCGCGTTCTGACCGATCGCGCCGGCGGCCCGGTCGTGCACCGTCTGCGCCTCGGGGTCGTCACCGGCGTCGTCGATGAGCACGAAGCTCACGCCGAGCTCGCGGAGCGCCGGCCGGGGGTCGTACCCGCTGCGGCTCGCCAGGTTGCCGGCGAGCGTCGTCAGCCGTGCGCCGGACTCGCTCAGCCGGAGTGCGGTGGCGTCGAGCGTCGACTGGTCGTCGAGGGTGGAACCCTGCCCGCGCTCGAGCGTGACGGCGAGCGAACCGTCGTCCTGCGGGACGACCACGAGCGTGCCGACGTCGGGGTTCGCCTGGGCCTCGGCGTTCACGTACGCGCTGAGCACCCGGCCGGTGGTCGGCTCGATCGTGGCGGTGCCGAGGTAGAACGCCGCGAAGGCCGGAGCCACGGCCACGCCGGCGAGCACGGTCGCGACGAGCCCGGTGACCGGGGCGGCCTTCGGCAGCACGTCGATGCCGATGCAGGCCGCGACCACGAGGGCGAGCCAGTACACGGACAGACCGCTGCCGGGCCAGACGATGGTGGTGGTCGAACCGACACCGGTGACCGTGACGTGGGTGGCGGCGAAGGCCGTGGCGAAGCCGAGGAGCGCGATGACGAGCGCCGAGCCCGCGACCGCCCAGCGGTGGCCGAGCATCGCCCCGATCGCGGCGGCGGCCACGGGGAGCGCGAGGACGGCCATCACGATCGGCAGGACCGTGGCGACCAGCGCGAGTCCGGACGTCGCGGGGAGCCAGCCGCTCCAGTCGGGCAGGGGCTGTCCGATGGCCAGCTGGAGTGCGGACGGCGCCCGGGTCGCGGACGGCGCACCCGGGTCCGCGAACACCGCGAGCAGGTTGCCGCGTGCGGCCTGCGCCAGGATCAGCGGCAGGAAGAGCACCGCGGTCGGCACCGGGATGAACAGACGACGGTGGGCCCGGCGCCAGCCGACCAGGAGCGCCACGAGCCAGCCGACCAGCAGGACCGGCAGCAGCGACGGCGCCGAGGCGGCGACGACGGCGAACAGGAGCGACGCTCCCGAGGCCCAGGCCCACGAGCGGTGCGCCTCGAGCACGGCGACGAACAGCCACGGCAGCACCAGGTGCGCGATCACGGCGCCGAGGTGTCCGGTCGTCACGGCTCCGACGAGCGACGGGGCGATCGCGTAGAGCGACGCACCGATGACCGGCACCCAGGTGCGGGTCGTGACCTTGCGGACCGCGAACCAGGCCCCCAGTGCGGACAGCGGGAACGCGACGAGCATGACGAGCACGACCGCGGTGGACGGCGACCAGAACACGATCGAGCCGAGCACGGCGAGCACCGCGGCGAAGGGGTCGGACGGGCCGGTGAAGCCCGTGCCGAGCGAGTGGAAGCCGTACCCGACGTTCTGCCAGAGCTGTCCAGGCGTCGCGGAGAGCGGCAGGAGTCCCCCGCCGGTCAGGGCCGGCGACCCGAGCAGCGGGTAGAGCGTCACGACGCTGAGGACCGCCGCGGCCAGGACCACCCAGATGCCGCCGTCGCTGAGGAACGACGCCCGGGCGATCGGGGCGTCCTCCGCCCGGGCGAGTTCGACGTCCCGCGAGGTCGTGCGGTGCTCGTGCACCCGACGCCAGCTCACGCGGAGCGGTTCGACGGCGGCCCAGCCGAGCTTCTTCGTGCGGGCGAGGTTCTTGCGCGCCCGCCCCGTGCCGCCGCCGAACGCGACGGCGAACGCGGCGGAGAGCTCGGGGACCACGGCAGCGGGGTGCTTCGCGACCAGGTGTCCGAGCGCGCGGCCGATCGCGAACGGCACGAGCGTGAGCCAGTGCAGCCAGACCAGCGCGGCGGGCGCGTACGTCATCCGGCGGTGCAGCTGCGCCTGCCGGTGCATCCGGACGCGCCGCGCTTCGGACACGCGCTTGCGGCCGAACTCCTCGATCGGTCCGGCGCTGGTGACCTTGGCCTCCGGCACGAGGGCGACGCGGTGCCCGGCGAGGCGGACCCGCACCGAGAAGTCGAGGGCCGCGTCGACGTCCGGCAGCGCCGGATCGAAGCCGCCGAGTTCGTTCCAGACCGAGCGGCGCACGAGCATGCCACCCGCGGCGACACCGAGCACGTCGGTGTTGCGGTCGTGCTGGCCCTGGTCGAGCTCGTCCTGCACCAGCACGATCGACCGGCCGAAGCGGGTCATGCTCTCGCCGAAGGCGCGGATGAGCGAGGGGTCGTCGTCGGCGACGAGCTTCGGACCGGCGACGACGACCGACGGCGCGATCTCGACGGCGGACAGCAGGTCGGCGAGCGCGGTCGGTGCCGGCGCGTTGTCGTGGCCGAGGACCCACAGCCACTCGTCGACCGGCTCGTCGGTCGCGGCGGGCGGCGCGCTGCGCTCGCCCTGGCGGACGGCGTCACCGAACGCGGTACCGGCTGGAAGCCGGACGAGCTGCGCGGACCCGCCGAAGGACAGTTCGGCGGTCGATCCGTCGGTCGTGCCGACATCGACGACCACCAGGTTCTCGGGGTGGCGGGTCTGGGCGGCGAGCGCGTCCAGGGTCCGGTCGAGGTGGGCCGCCCCGTTGGCGGCGACGAGGATCGCGGTGACTCTGGGCTGCATGACGGGCGTCACTCTACGGTCTGGAGGCGCGGTGTCGGCTGCGGACGGCGGCGCGCCGTGAACCTGTGGGCGCGCTCACTGCGCGGTGCGGGACGGGCGGAGGTGGTCGCCTTCCGGCGCCTTCGTCGCAGGCTCCTCAGGGGCGCAGTCGCACGGCGCTGGCGCGCCGTGAACGCTCCTACGCCCTTTTCCGCAACTTGCGGCGTTCCCGCTCGGAGAGGCCACCCCAGATGCCGAAGCGTTCGTCGTTCTCGAGCGCGTACTCGAGGCACTGTGCCCGGACCTCGCAGGAGGTGCAGATCTTCTTCGCCTCGCGCGTGGAGCCGCCCTTCTCGGGGAAGAACGCCTCGGGGTCGGTCTGCGCGCAGAGCGAGTCGACCTGCCAGGCGAGCGGGTTCTCCTCGTCGTCGGTCTCCGGACGTCGGACACCCGGGACGCCGAGCGCCACGGGATCGACGTGCCAGTCCTCCGGAACTCCGGCGTGGAACTCGGAACCGTTCACCCTGATCACCCCTGCCGCCTCGACAACGAACCCCAACTCTTGCGGTCGTTGCCTGTAATTACAGCGGTGTCATTCGCCTGAGTCAAGTCGCGGATCATAGAAGGCACTGACCGCTCCAGCGTGTCATGTCCCCCGTTTGGGCGTGTCGCAGCGCTCGGGTGGGCCTTCCGGGGGACAACTGACTCGTCCTCAGGCGCTCAAGAGGCGCTGCGACGGGCCTCCCAGGCGCTCGACACCATCTCGTCCAGGGAGTGCCGCATGGCCCACTCGAGGTCACGGGCGGCGGCTTCGCCGGTCGCGACGATGCGGGCCGGGTCGCCGGGGCGCCGCGGTGCGATCTCGGGGTCGAAGGCGATCCCGGTGCCCGACGCCATCGCGTCCATGATCTGCCGGACGCTCACGCCGTCGCCGCTGCCGAGGTTGTAGGCACGCTCGAGCGGCTCCCCCGCCTCGAGCTTCCGCGCGGCGACCGCGTGCGAGTGCGCCAGGTCGGCCACGTGCACGTAGTCGCGGACGCAGGTGCCGTCCGGGGTGGCGTAGTCGTCGCCGTTGATCCGCGGGGTCCGGCCGGCGAGCAGCGCGTCGAAGACCAGCGGGAACAGGTTGTGCGGGCTGGCGTCGTACAGGTCGGGCTCCCCCGAACCGACGACGTTGAAGTACCGGAGCGACGTGGTGGTGAAGCCCGCGGCGACCTCCATGTCGCGCAGCAGCCACTCGCCGATGAGCTTCGACTCGCCGTACGGCGACTCCGGGTTCTTCGGGGTGGACTCGACCACGGTCTCGACGTCCGGCGTGCCGTAGACCGCCGCGCTGGACGAGAAGACCGCCTTGGTGACGCCGGTCTCGGCCATCGCGCGCAGCAGGGTCGCCATGCCGGTGACGTTCTGCTCGTAGGTGTGCAGCGGGCGCTCGACCGAGACGCCGGCGTACTTGAAACCCGCGACGTGGACCACGCCGGTGACCGCGTGCTCGCGCAGCGTGCGTGCGACGAGCTCGCCGTCGAGGATCGTGCCCTCGACGAACGGCACGTCGTCCGGGACGAACGCGCGGAAGCCGCTCGACAGATCGTCGAACGCGACCGTGTCGATGCCGGCCGAGCGCAGCGCTCGGACGACGTGGGACCCGATGTACCCGGCACCGCCGGTGACCAGCCAACTCATGCTCGCCACGCTAGCGGACGTCGGCGACGCCCCGGTGGCGGTGTGCGGGTCCACGCCACGGCGTGCGGCCCCGCGCCGGTCCCGGTGCCGGTCCGGCCCCTAGGCGCCGGTGGCGATGAACACGGTCGACGTGATGCCGTCGGAGGAGTCCGCCTCGACCGTCACGTCGCCCTCGTCCGGGGTGATGAAGCACGACTCGCCCTTGCGGAGCAGGGTCGCCGACTGCGCGCCGACGAGCGTGACGACGCCCTCGGTGCAGATCGCGATCGACGGCCCCACGAGCGGGGCGACCCCGCCGGTGCTCAAGCCCACCGGGCGACCGTCACCGTCCACCCGCAGCAGCGCGAAGCCGACGCCGTCCGGCGCGAACCGGTCGACGCCCTGGGCGATGCGCTCGGGCTCGAGGACCGGTGCCGGGTACGCGGTGAAGTCGAGCACCCGCAGGAGCTCCGGCACGTCGACGTGCTTCGGCGTGAGCCCGCCGCGCAGCACGTTGTCCGACGGCGCCATCAGCTCGATGCCGAGTCCGTCGAGGTACGCGTGGATGTTGCCGGCGGGCAGGTACATGGCCTGCCCCGCGGTGAGCGTCACCCGGTGCATGAGCAGGGAGACGACGATGCCGGGGTCGCCGGGCCAGCTGGTCGCCAGGTCGCGGACGGTCGCGGTGTTCGGGGTGAGCAGGTCGTCGTCGAGCGAGACGGCCAGGTCGCTCGCGGCCTGCACCACGGCGAGCGCGGACTCGTCGGCGGTCTCGAGCCAGCGGACGGTGTCCTCGAGCCCGTGCAGCAGGTGCACCTCGAGCGGACCGAGGCGGCCGGTACCGGCGTCGAGCACGCGGACCTCGGCCAGGGTCTCCTCGACCGGGCGGAAGCCGCTCAGCGCCTCGAACCGCTCGCTCAGCGCGACGACGAGCTCGGGCTTCGGGAACGGGTCCTTGTAGTTGCGGGCCGGGTCGTCGAGCGGGATCCCCTCGCGCTCCTCGCGGGCGAAACCCTCTTCTGCTTGCTCCGGGGTCGGGTGCGCCTGCAGCGAGAGCGGTGCCGCAGCGGCGAGCACCTTGAGCAGGAAGGGCAGGCCGGTGCGGTCCGGACCGAGTGCGGTCTCCGGCTCGTCGGCGATCCAGTCGCGGAGCGTGTCGGCCCCGCCGACCATGGCCGGGTTGACCACGACACTGGGGCTGCCGGCGTGGGCGCCGAGCCAGAGCTCCGCCTGCGGGGCACCCGTGACGGTGCGGCCGAGGAGCTCCGGGATCGCGGTGACCGAGCCCCAGGCGTAGTCGCGGGGGGTGTTCGTGATGCCGAGGAACATGGGCCAGAGCCTACCGGCGCTGCCGGTGGAGTCCTGCGGACGGCGACCGGCCGGTAGCCTGGCGTCGTGACGAACACCTGGCCACTGGCGCGCGGGACCGTACCGGAGCGCGAGGCGTTCGCCTTCGGAGCGACGACCCTGTTCGTGCTGTTCGCGGGCGACGCCGTGCCGAACACCCTGACCTGGGTCGGGGCCGGCGTCCTCTGGGCCCTCGTCGCGGCGTGGGGCATCACGATCCTGGTCCGGGCGAGGCCACCGCTCGTCCGCACTCCCTGGGCGCTCTGGGCGTTCCTCGGCTGGTGCCTGGTGACCCTGGTGTGGTCGCACTGGCGCTTCGCGACGATCTCGAGCCTGACCGTGCAGGTGATCTGCGCGGCCGTCGCGTTCACGATCGCCTCGACCCTGACGTGGCGCCGGATCACCGACGCCCTGAGCCTCGCGCTCCGCTGGGTCCTCATGCTCTCGCTCCTGTTCGAGGCCGCCGTCGCGGTGTTCGTCCGGCACCCGATCGCCCCGATCTGGACGGACTACGGCGACCGCGACGTCCCCGACGCCTTCTACTTCTCGCGCGCCGAGCTCTTCACCGGGGGCCGGATCCAGGGGCTACCCGGCAACGCCAACCTGCTCGCGATGGTGGCCCTGCTGGTCGCGATCGTGGTCGCCGTGCAGTTCGCCGAGGGCCGGATCCGCCGGAACCAGGCGATCGGCTGGCTCGTCGTCGCGGCACTCGGCTTCGTCCTCACCCGCTCGTCGACGGTCATCGCCGCCGCACTCGTGGTGGCCGTGGTCGCACTCGCCGCCGTCTGGATGCGCCGTGTCCCGACCGAGCGCCGCACCCCGCGCTACCTGCTGCTGGCGGTGGGTGCCGTCGTCGTCGCCGTCGCCGCGTTCGTGCTGCGCGGCCCGGTGTCCGAGCTGCTCGGCAAGGGCTCGGACGCCACCGGACGCGGGGAGATCTGGGCCAAGGTGCTCGGCCTGATCGACCAGCACCCCGTGGGCGGCTGGGGCTGGATCGGGTACTGGTGGCCGGGCATCCCGACGCTCGCCGACCTGGCGCAACGCAAGGGCGTCACGTACCTGCAGGCCCACGACGCCTACCTGGACGTCTGGATGCAGACCGGCATCATCGGCCTGGTGCTCTTCGCGATCTACGTGGTCACGACGCTGTCCCGCTCGTGGGCCTGCGCGACCCGCATCGGGTACGACGCCGCGCTGCGTCCGCGAGCCTTCGACCCGGTGTCGCTCCTGCCGCTCCTGGTCGTCGTCGCCCTGCTCGTGCAGTCCGTCGCCGAGTCTCGCCTGCTCTACCAGGGGAACTGGGTGCTCTTCGCCCTGCTCGCGATCAAGACGCGCATCGTGCTGACCGGCGAGGAACCGGTGTCCACCGGCGACGGTCCGCGCACGCCGCCCGCCAAGCGCGAGTTCCGCTGGGCCGGCACGCGCTGACCCGCACGCTCCCTCAGCGCGACAGCCACGAGCACGACACCGGGGACGACCACGGGTTCGACTTCACCCGGGCGACCTCGAGCGTCGGGTCCGCGTCGCACGCCGCCACCGCCGCCGGCAGTTGCCCCGCCCACACCGGCCCGTCGCTCCGCCGCGTGTCCGTCGGCGCGACGTGCAGGACCGCCGACGCGACGACGGCGGTGACCACGCACCAACCGGCCAGCGCGCCGACGAGGCGACCAGGGCCTCCCGTCCGTCCTGCAGCACGCGACCAGCTGCGGGCGTCCACGAGCGTGGCGGCGGCGACCACCGCGGCGCTCACCAGCAGCAGGCCGGCGGCCGCGGCGTAGCGCTGCGGCGGCACGGCGGCCATCGCGGCGACCGGCGCCGACCAGCGGAGGCCGTCACCGCCGTTGGCGAGCAGGGCCACCCACCACACCGCGACGGAGCCGACGGCGAGGGCTGCGACCATCCACCGGGTGCGCGCCGGCCCGACCACGACGGCCGCCACCAGGACGACGAGCAGCAGGGCCGCCGGCACCACGACGACCGCCCATCCGTGCTCGACCACCGCCGTCAGGACCGCGCCGAGGTCCGGGTCCCAGGCACCCGCCACGGGACGCAGCAGGTACCCCGCGAGCACGTCGCGCACCGCCGGCGACCCCGTGGCGAGGGCACGCGGACTCGTCAGGGTCGTGATGCCCTGCACCGCCAGGGCGACGACCACGACGAGCGTGACCGGCAGCGCGGTCCACCGGCCGGCCGGTCCGGGCGTCCGGCCACGGGGCGTCCAGGCGAGGAGCAGCAGGGGCGCGAACAGCGCGGTGAGCGGTTCGGTGAGCACGGCCGCACCCGCGACCACGGCGAGTGCCCCGGCCGCCCACCACGACCGCGCACGCCACGCGAAGACCCACGGCACCAGGACGAGCAGGAACCAGTGCAGGTTCGCCGCGTTGCCGCTGATCTCGTACGGGGCGAGCGGCAGGACGACGGGGACGGCGGCGAGCACCAGCCGCAACGGCCACGGGCGGACGACGTCGCGGGACAGCACGAACACCAGGGCGCAGACCCCGCCGACGACCGTGCACGCGGCGAGCGCCACCACCTGCGCGTACCGCTCGGGCGGCAGCGCGTACCCGAGGTCGACGATGAGGCGCGGCAGCAGGTGCACGTACCCGGCGTAGGGGTGCAGCAGGGTGTCGACGGGACCCATCGCGATCCGTTCGCGCAGGAACACGCCACCGTCCTCGGCCCAGACGGTGTTCCGCGGCACCGGGCCGAGCCGGTACCAGGCCAGGGCGGTCGTGAGCAGGCCGACGACGACCGCGACGAGGGGGACGCCGGCGACCCTGCGCGCGAGGTCCATCCGGTGAGGATAGTTCGGTCATCGCGCATCGTCGATACAGCCACACCGCGATGCGGTGTGCTCGTCACGAGGTCGTGCGCCAAGATGGACGCGTGACGGACGGCCGGGTGAGCAGACAGGTGCTCGGGCGCCGGTACCTCTCCGCCTGGATCGGCTTCTCGGCCGGTGGACGGTTCAGCCAGGCGCTCGCGACGGTCATCGTGCTGTTCGGGTTCGGCCAGCCCACCGTCGAGGCCCTGGTCGGCCGGGCGGGGACCTGGGCGGTGCTCGTGACGCTGTTCGTGCTCGCGGGGCTGAGCCTGCTCGGCCAGCGCTACCGGATCGAGTGGCACGGGGTCCTCCCCCTCTCGCTGCTGGCCTTCGTCGGCTACTGCGCATTGAGCGTGCTCTGGAGCGAGTACTCTTGGGTGGCGCTCCGCGGACTGGTGCAGACCGTGTGCTTCATCGGCCTCGGGCTGTACCTGGCCCTCGGCCGCGACCTGGTGCAGGTGATCCGGGCCTCGGGCGACGCCTTCCGGATCCTGCTCGTGACGGCCCTCGGACTCGAGGTCCTGTCCGGCCTGGTCCTCGACGTCCCGTTCCCGGCGTTCGGCATCCGCGGCGACATCGCGTACGGCGGCCCGATCCAGGGCATCGGCGGCACCCGCAACTTCATGGGCTTCATCGCCGCGATGGCCCTGGTCACCTTCGTGGTCGAGTTCCTCACCCGCTCGGTCACGGTCTGGCGTGCGATCGCCTCGACCTCGCTCGCCGTGATCGCCCTGATGCTCGTGCAGTCCCCCATCACCGGGCTCGCGATGATCGCGCTCGCCGTCACCGCGCTGGCGCTCTGGTCACTCCGGCACGCACGACCGGCGACCAGACCGGTGGTCAACGGCGTCCTCGGCGCGGTCGTCCTGCTGACGCTCGCCGTCGGGGTGCTCGCCCGGCACCGCCTGCTCGCCGAGATCGGGGCGGCCGGCGGCACGGCCACCCGGACGGACCTGTGGTCGCAGATCCGGGTCCTGGTCGAGCGCTACCCGATCCAGGGCTGGGGCTGGGTGGGCACGTGGCCGACCGAGCCCGTCGTGCCCTACGTCACGCTCATCGACCCCGCCGGCGTCCGGTTCACCTCGGGCCTGAACGCCTTCGTGGACGCCTGGCTGCAGATCGGGTTCGCGGGCACGCTCATCCTCGGCATCACCGCGTTGCTCGCGTTCGCGCGCGCCTGGGTGACGGCGACGACGTTCCCCGGGGTGGCGTACGTGTGGCCGGCCGCCGTGCTCGTGCTGCTCGCCGTCACCAGCACGGCGGAGAGCTACCTGCTGCACGGCGCGGGGCTGATGTTCTTCGTGACGGTCCTCGTGATCGCCGCGCGGCGCCGCTCGTGGCGCCGGCACCTGCCGCGCGTGTAGCGGCGGTACGGCGCGACCCACGGCCGGCCTGGAGGCCCGTGGCGGCCCCGCACCGCGCCTCCAGGCCGTCGCGCCCAGCGTTCCGGGCGCGCGCGCTACGGACGCGTGCGGCGACCGAGGCGGCGCTGCACGCCCCACTGGGTGACGCGGAGCATCGCCTCGAGGACGATGGACCGGCTCATCTTGGAGACGCCGTGCACGCGGTCGCGGAAGCGGATGGGCACCTCGACGATGCGGCCACCGAGGGCGTCCACGCGCAGCGTCATGTCCACCTGGAAGCAGTACCCCTTCGAGTCCACCGACCCGAGGTCCATCCGCGCGATCGCCGACGAGCGGTACACGCGGTAGCCGGCGGTGATGTCCCGCACGTCGAGCCCGAGCACCAGGCGGGCGTAGGTGTTGGCCCCGCGGCTGAGCGCCTGGCGCCGGAGCGGCCAGTCGACGACCGACCCACCGGGGACCCAGCGGGACCCGATGGCGAGCAGGACGTCGTCGGACGCGGTCACGGCGTCGACCAGGGCCGGCAACCGGTCGGCCGGGTGCGAGCCGTCGGCGTCCATCTCGACCAGCAGCGGGTACCCGCGCTCCAGACCCCACCGGAACCCGGCGACGTACGCCGTGCCGAGCCCGAGCTTGCCGGAGCGCTGCAGCAGGTGCACGCGGTCGTCCGCGGCCGCCAGGGACCGCACGATGTCCCCGGTGCCGTCCGGGCTGCCGTCGTCGACGACGAGCAGGTGGGCACCGGGCACCGCCGCCAGCACGGCGGCGGTGATCGCACGGATGTTCTCGGCCTCGTCGTACGTCGGGACGATGACGAGGGCGGTGGTCTCCCCCGGGGTCACCGGTTCAGGCGCCGCTTCACCTTGCCGGCGACGCTCCGGGGTCCCTCGGTGCGCAGGTAGTGCACGGCACGGCCGAGGTCGTAGCGGACGCCGGAGAGCTTCTTGCGCTCCGGGACGCGGACACGCATCTTGTGCGGCTCGATCGACGACGCGGTGTCGCGCACCGACTTGTCCGCAGCGCGGATCGGGTTCCGGCAGAACTCGACGAGCGGGGCGAGGACGTTCTCCCACGTGAACTGCTCGCGCACGCGGTCGACGTTGCCGATGAACTCGGTGCGGGCCTTCTTGTCGAAGAGCGCCGTCTCGAGCGCGGTGGCCAGACCGTCGATGTCCTGCTCGTGCACCGCGATGCCGAGCTTCTCTTCTGCGACGAGGTCACCGAACGAGTCGCCTGCCGTCGTGACGATCGGCAGACGCGCCCACAGGTAGTCGAGGATGCGGGTCCGGAACGAGAAGGTGGTCTCGAGGTGCTCGTAGTGCGTCGAGACGCCGGCGTCGGCCTCGAGCAGGTAGGCACCGCGCTCCTCGTACGGGATCCACTGGTCGTTGAAGAACACGTGCTTGCCGGTGAGACCGAGGGCGTCGGCCTCGGCGCGGACCTTCGCGACGATGTCCATCTCGGGGACGTCGGGGTTCGGGTGCTGCACGCCCATGAAGAAGAGCTTCACCGACGGACGGCGCTCGGCGAGCTGGGCGATCGAGCGGACCAGGGTGATCGGGTCGAACCAGTCGTAGATCCCACCGCCCCAGACGACGAGCTTGTCGTTCTTGCCGATGCCCGGCACGACGCCCTTGACGCGCTGCTGGTCGTGGACCGGCGGCGTCGAGGACAGGCCGAACGGCACGACGCCGATGAGCGAGCGCAGGTCGGCGTCGCGCGAGTACGTGCGGGCGTTCACACGGCCGGAGCCGGCGAGCTGCCCGAGCCAGAACATGCGCTGGCGCTCGGAGGCACAGATGAAGTAGTCGCCGAGCTCGAGCTGGTGGTTCAGCGTGTCCGAGGCGTCGAGGATCTGGCGGTTCCACTTGTCGACGTCGTCGCTGCGGCCCTGTTCGAGCTGCTCGAGGTGCAGCGGGTCGTAGACGTCGACGACCAGGATCTTGCTGGTCGACTCGAGCACCGGGAACAGCCGGAGCGCGTGGCCCTGCACGATGATGACGTCGGCCCAGCCCTCGTGCTCGACCATCTGGCGCGGGTGACGGTGCGGGACCGTGACGACCTCGTACGACGGGTCGATCGGCGACGAGCGGGTCAGGCTGACCACGCGGACGTCGTGCTCGGACGCCAGCTGCTTGGCCATCTGGGTGGCACGGATCGCCGGACCGGCCATCTTCGCGCCGATCGAGTCGCCCGTGATGATGAGGACGCGGCGACGGGTGCCGACCTCGAGCACGCCGAGGGAGTGCACGATCTTGTCGTAGCCGGCCAGGTAGTTCTCGATCGGGTAGGCGGGCTCGTCGCGGTTGCCGAACAGGCGGAGGAGCTCACGGTCGGACCGGACGCGGGTCGCCTGGATCTGGCGGCGGGACTCGGTCATCGACGGCAGCTGCTCGACGAACTGGTCGACACCGTAGATGCCCGCCATGCTCGTCTTCGGCACCGGGATCGTCGGGACGCTGTCGTCGCCGGGGTTGCGCAGGTCGAGCTCGGTGGAGTCGAGCTCCCCGCGGCCCACGGCACGACGGACGGCGAGCGCCAGGGAACCGGGCAGCGCCGCGGCGAGCTGCTCGTCACCGAGGTTCTTGTAGAGCGTGAACAGCGCGTTCCGCTCGAGCAGGTAGGTCTCGCGGAAGTCGCCGAACTTGTTCATCGACGCGTGGTGCTTGTGGAACGCGACCGACTTCGGCTGGTACCGGAAGCGCCAGCCGAGCAGGTTGAGCCGCCAGCCGAGGTCGACGTCCTCGTAGAACATGAAGTAGCGGTCGTCGAAGCCGTCGAGCTGCTCGAAGAGCTCCGCGCGGATGAACATCGCGGCGCCGGTGCCGAACAGGACGTCGGTCTCGCTCTCCCACCGGCCGGTGTCCGGCGACCCGGCGAAGGGCTTGTAGCCCATGCCGTACCAGGTCATCGCGGCCTCGGTGAAGTCGACGTTGACGCCTTCCCAGTCGAGGACCTTCGAGGCGACGGCGCCGATGTCGGCACCGGAGGCGAAGGTGGCCATCGCCTCGCGCACCCAACCGGTGTCCGGGCGGGCGTCGTTGTTGAGGAACGCCACGACCTCGCCGGAGGACTTCTCGACGCCGAGGTTGCACCCGCCGGTGAACCCGAGGTTCGCGCCCGCGTCGATCAGGGTGAAGTCGAGGCTCGAGGCCTTCAGACGCCCGAGGTGCTCGGGGCCCGAACCGTTCTCGACGACGATCACCTCGAGCTTGTCCTGCGGCCAGTCCTGCTTGCGGAGTTCCGCGATGCTCGTCAGGGTGTCGTCCGTGCCCTTGTAGTTCACGAGGATGACGGACACGACTCCCGGCTTGCGCTCTGTCACGCGAGTTCCTCCAGCAGCTGCCGCGCACCGGGCGCGGGTCGATGGGTCGGCCAACGGGGTGCCGCGGGCCGATGACACCCTACAAGGCGCGCCCAGGGACTCCCTGCCGCCGCTGCGGATTCGTGCAGAATGGCGTGCGTGACCGCAGTGATCCCGAGCACCCCCATGTCCTCTCCCCTCCGCGAGGACTACGCGGCCCTCGCGGCCGACGAGCACGCCGAGGGCCCCCGCGGCACGATCCGCTTCGCGGTGTCGACCGCCGACCCGACCGAGGGCAAGGGCGACCTGTTCGTCGCGCTCGGGCTGGCACGGGCACTCCGGGCCGAGGGCTGGGGCGTCGCGATGTGGCCGCTCGAGCGCTGGGGCGAGGAGCTCCCCGCCGACACCGCCGTCGTGGTCAGCATGATCGAGTCCTTCGTGCCCGGGTACGTCCCAGCCGGCACCGCCCTGGTGGCGTGGGTGCGGAACTGGACCGCCAAGTGGGCAGCCCTGCCGTACCTCGACGAGTTCGACGCGGTCTGGACGTCGTCCGGGATCGCCCGCGACGCGATCGCGGCCGCGTACTCCGGCCCCGTCGAAGTGGTGCCGATCGGCGTCGACACCGAGCTGTTCACGACCGACGCCCCCGCACCGCGCGAGCGCACGGACCGCGCCGTGACCACGGTCAACTTCTGGGGCGTCCGCCGCCGCGTGCAGGACGTCCTCGCCGAGGTCGCCCCGGCCGAACCGATCGTCTGGTTCGCCGCGAACGTCGACCACGTCGAGGCCTCCGCGGGCGTCGAGCTCCGCCCGGCCGTGTCCTACTTCGCCCTGCCCGAGGTCTACCGCGCCGCCGGCTTCGTGGTCGACGACGTCATCGAGCCGGCCGCCGAGTACGGCACCCTGAACTCCCGCCTGTACGAGTCGCTCGCGTCCGGGGCGCTGCCGGTCACCGACTGCGCGCTCGGGCTCGACGAGCTCGGCCTGTCCGACGTGCCGGTGTTCGACGACGCCGACTCGCTCGAGCGCGTGCTCGCGATGCCCCGCGACGAGCGCACCGCCCTGGTCGCCCGGCTCCGCGCCGTCGTGGTCGAGCGGCACTCGTTCCGCAGCCGCGCCGAACAGGTCGGTCCGTCGCTCGACGCCGCCGTCGCCGCCGCCTCGGGCCGGAGCGGCGAGCGTGGCGCGTTCCTGCGGTGGGCCACCGCCCAGCGCGAGACGCTCCGGCAGACCGAGCACGACCGCGACGTCCACCTGGCCGGCGTGCACGACATCAACGAGCGCCTGGTCGAGTCGGAGCAGAAGGTCGGCGCGTACGACACCGCCCGCCGCCTGGCCGAGGCGGAGCGCGACCAGATCGCGGCCCGCCTCGAGGGCCTCACGCGCTCCCCCGAGTACCGGCTGCTGCACGGCGTGGGCCTGATGGCGCGGCGCGTGCGCCGCTGACGGCGGTCGACGCGACCCACGACGGACGGGAGGCCCGGTACCAGCTGGTACCGGGCCTCCCGTCCGTCGTGTGGTGCCCGTCTACTGCACGGTGACGGTCTTCGTGCCGAAGCTCTTGTAGGTGCCGCTCGGCAGGTCCTGGAAGTAGACGCGCACGGTGTGCGTGCCCTTCTTCACCCCGGTGAGCTTCCGCGACAGGCCGACGTCCGAACCCCAGTCCGGGTGCACGGCCTGCACGTCGGTGCGGGTCGCGTTGACGGTGCCCGGCGAGACGGCGACGCCGTCCAGGTGGATCTTGTACTTGACCGGGTCCCAGACGTCCGGGTCGATCGCCCAGCCGGCCACGGTGATGGTGCCCGTGCCGCCGGTGACGGACTCGTACAGGCCCTTGACCGAGCCGGTCTTGCCCGTCTTGCCGGTGGTCGGCGGGTCGGTGACCGTCACGCTCTTCGTGCCGAAGCTCTTGTACGTGCCGCTCGGCAGCTCCCGGAAGTACACGCGCACGGTGTGCGTGCCGGCGGTCAGCCCGGGGATCTTCAGCGAGAGGCCGACGTCGGAGCCCCACGCGGGGTGCACGGCCTCGACGTCGGTCCGCTTCGCGTTCGCGGTCCCGGGGGCGATGGCGACACCGTCGACGTGGATCTTGTAGGCGACCGGGTCCCAGACGTCGGGGTCGATCGCCCAGCCGCGCACCGTGGCGCTGTTCACGCCACCGACCACGGACTCGAACGCACCCTTGAGCGAGCCGGTCTTGCCCGTCTTGCCGGTCGTCCCCGACGCGTCGGGTTCGGCGGTCGACGCGGCGGTCACGGTCACGGACTTGGTGCCGAAGCTGACGTACTTGCCGCCCTGCAGGTCCTGGAAGTAGACGCGCACGGTGTGCTTGCCCGCCTTCAGGCCGGTGAGCCGGAGCGTCAGGCCGACGTCGGAGCCCCACGTCGGGTGCGTCGCCTCGACGTCGGTGCGGGTGGCGTCCGCGACTCCGCTGTTCGTACTCACCCCGTCGACGTGGATCTTGTACTTGACCGGGTCCCACACGTCCGGGTCGATCGCCCAGCCCCGCACGGTGGCCGTGCCGACGCCGCCGGTGACGGAGTCGTACGACCCGCGCACGGCACCGGTCTTGCCGGTCTTGCCGGTGGTCGGGGCGTCCACGACGACCGACTTCGACGCGACCTTCACGTACTTCGTGCCGGGCTTGTCCATCACGTACAGCGTCACCGCGCGCGAGCCCGCGCTGATGCCGCCGATCGTCTTCGAGAAGCCGAGGGTGCTGCCGACGCCCGGGTAGACCTTCGCCACGTCGGTGCGGGTCTTGTCCGCCGTGCCGGTCGCCTTGCTCACGCCGTCGACGAGGATCTTCCACGAGCCGGGCTTGGACGAGTCGGGGTCGAGGACCCAGCCGGTGGCCGAGATCGTGCCGACGCCGCCGGTCACCGAGTCGAGGACGCCCTTGGGGGCCGCGCTCGTGATGGTCCGGGTGTAGCAGCCGAGCAGGGTGTTCGCCCCGCGGCCCTGGTTGATGGCGTAGCTGCAGACGGAGTGCTTGCCGAGGCTCAGCCCGGTCAGTTCGGCCGAGAACCCGTGCCGGGTGTTGTTCGCGCCGAGGGTGCCGGCCAGGTCGCTCCGGGTCTTGTCCGCGGTGACGGTCTTCGCGCCGGCACCGTCGACGTAGAACGCGACGCGCAGGGCGTTGGTGGTGTCCGGGTCGGCCGCCCAGCCGGTGACCGTGATCGACGAGGTGGAGGTCGCGGTCACGGAGTCGACGTCGCCGTAGGGGTTGCCGCCGCCGGCCGCAGCACCGAACCAGTCGGTGTACATGCGCCAGAAGTTGCGGTTGCCGTAGGCGGAGCAGCTGTCACCGGAGCCGTAGAGGTTCGACATGGCCGCGGCGTTCGGGGTGTACGGGGTGTAGATGTACAGGCTCGCGGTGGCCTGGTTCTGGATGTAGACGGACTTCCGACCGCAGGCCGCGTTCGGGTTGAGCAGGATCGAGTTCGTCCGGCCCGCCTGGTACGCCCACGAGGTCGGCGACGCCTGGTACCGCTTGAACTGCAGGGCCGCTGCGTAGACCTGCTGGCCGAAGCCGAAGTACGCCGGGTCGCACGGGGCGGTGTCCGGGCACGCGAAGCCTGTGGCGTGCAGGTACATGTAGGACGTCGGCGAGGACGTCGTGACGATGCCCTGCTCCTTCTGCAGGAGCACGAGGAGCACCTTCTGGCTGATGCCGCACGCGGCACCGACCTGGGCGATCATCGTCGCGGCCGACTTGGTGCCGCCGGCGATCGCGCTGCACCGGCCGGAGACGGCGCCGATCGCGCTCATCTTCTGCGAGAAGTCCTTGAGGCAGGCGGGGCCGCTCGACGACTTCCGGCAGTTCGGCGCGACGCTCGTCAGGAACGACTGCACGGCGGCGGCGTTCATCGCCGAGCCGTTGTAGAAGTTCGCGTCGCTGATGATGTTGCCCGGGTCGAAGTCCGAGGCGACCGCGGCCGAGGCCGACTGGGTCGTGGTCTGCTCCGCGAGCACCGTGCCGAAGGTCAGGCCGCTCACCGCGACGGCGAAGGCCGCCACCAGGGCGAGGGAGCTCCGGAGGGAACGGCGGGAGCGGGATGCTCTGGGGGCATCCCGCTCCCGCCGTTCCCTCCGGAGCTCCCTCGCCC